>CAMDVZ010000127.1 GCA_945878895.1 Caenispirillum bisanense
ACCGGCCGAAACACCCAAACCACCGCCGGTGAACGTCGCGACGGCGCCGGCACCGAAGCCCGCGGACTGCCCGCCGCCGCCGCCGGCGGGTCGTCCGCGCGCACAGGTGATGGTGGTGCTCGACGGCTCCGACAGCATGAATTTGCCCAGCGGTTTCACCGGACGCCAGGAACAGGCGCTGATCGATCGCGGCCGGGCGGGCGACCGAACGGCGTTGCCGGAATACCGGGCGATGACCCGTGGCGGCGGCCAGAAGCGGATCGACGACGCCAAACAGGCCGCCTCGCGCGTCATCCCGCGCCTGCCGGCCGACGTCGATGTCGGCTACATGGTGTTCGACGACTGCCGCTCGATCCAGGACCATGGCTTCTTCGGCACCGGCCAGCGCGGCCAGCTGCTGGGCTTGATCCAGGGCACCGTGGCGCGCGGCGGGACGCCGCTGGCGCGCGCCGTCCAGCGCGCCGGCGAGAAGCTATCCTCCGACGAGGGGGTGATCGTCGTGCTGTCCGACGGCAAGGACTCGTGCGGCGGCAATGTGTGCGCGGTGGCACAGGCGCTGCACGCGTCGCGTCCGAAGGTGAAGATCCACGTCATCGATCTCGCCGGCGGCAACAGCGAGGCGACGTGCCTGGCGACCATCACCGGCGGGCGCGTCTACACGGCAACCAACGCCCCGGCGGTCGCCGCCGCCATGCAGCAGGCGACAGCGTCGGTCGACGTGCCCGCGAACTGCCGCGCGGCACGGTAGCGAGAGGATTCGCATGGCTTCCGGACCGTTCCTGATGGGCGCCAGCCTGTCGCGCTACCGCGCGCTCGGAGTCGCGGGCGATCCGGTTTGGCGACGCGCGCCACAGCTGCGGGCAGCCATCGAGGCCAGGCTCGGGCGCCGCCACGCCGACCTGTTCGCCCTGCCCCAGATCGACGAGGTGGGCGACAAGGTCGACTGGTACGCGCCCTTCGAGGGCGCGCCGCGCGCCTGGGCTGACCTCGACGAGGCCGGCCGCCGCTCCCTCGAAGCTCGCGTGGCGGAGCTTCGCCCCGAGCTGCAACGCCTGATCGCGCGTCTCGACGGCGAGGGACGCAGCGACGGCGAGCGCGCGTTCGGCCGGCTGTTGCGCGAGGCGTTGTATTCGCCGGGCACCGAAACACTGTTCTCGGTCGATGGACGTCCGGTACTGGCGTTCTGGGGGTTCGCCGGCGATCCGCAACTGCCCGGCGCCTTCCTCGGCGTTGGCGGCGCCTCGCCGGTGCTCGCCGCCGTGACGCCACCACCGGTTTTGCCGTCCGCGCCCGCCGTCGCCGCGCCGGCGGTCATGGCTGCGGTCGTGCCGGCGGTCGCCGGACCGTCGAACTGGTGGAAGTGGCTGTTGCTGGCGCTGTTCCTGCTCCTGCTGCTGGCGCTATCGGCATGGCTTGTTCGCCCCCATCTGCCGCAATGGGTGTGGGACGGGCGCTCGGGTCTGCCCTCGATGGAGCGGCCTGGCAGCGGACCCGGCGCCACGACCGGCGTCGACGATTCGGCGTTGCGCGGCCTGCGCGACCAGGAAGGGCGGCTGCAAGGCGAGATCGACGCGCTGCGCAAGCAGTTCGCCGACAAGCGCCTCGCCTGCGCACCGGGCACCCGGGCCGACGTGGAACCCGGCGGCGTGATCGTGTTGCCGGACGGGCGGCGCGCGACGCCCGATGGCGTGCTGCTTGGTCCCGACGGCAAACCAATGCTCGGCGCCGACGGCCAGCCCCAGCGGATCGTGCCGCCCGTCGCCCGGACCGACGCCGACAAGCTCGATCCGACGCGGCGCGACCCGACGAGCCCGAAAACCGATACCCCGCAAGCCCGGCCCGACGCCACGAAACCGCCGCCGCAGCCGCCAACCGGTCCTCGGGACACCGCCAAGGTCGATCCGAAGACGCAAACGCCGCCTTCGCCCAAACCCGGCGTCCGGCCGCCAGCCGAGCGACCGATCGAGCCGGTGCGGATTCCGACCACGCCCGGCGTCGAGTTCATGACCGGCGACTGGCGTTCCAACACCGACCTGACGACGCAGGGCGGCGACGACGTGGTGCGTCCGCAGTACAGCTTCGACAAGAACGGCCAGGGGAAGACGCGGATCGTCCAGAAGAACGGCGTCGTCTGCGAAGGCCCCGCCACCGCCGCGAAAGGCCCCGACGGCAAGCTGGTGATCCGCGAGACCGAGGCGCTCAAATGCACCGACGGCACTACCTACGCGCCCTCGACGGTCACCTGCGCGCCCGGCCCCGACGGCAAGTCGGTGTGTCGCGGCAGCACTGATGGCGGACCGGGCTACGTCGTCGAACTCGGTCGTTGACGGACGTGCCATAGCGGTTGCGGTGCCGCCATGCCGCCCACTACACTGAGTGTTCCCTTCCCCGACGGGTCTGCCGGCCGTCGAGTCCCTTGAGTCCATGACCGATCTCGCGCCCCTGCCGAAATATCCGCAGCCCACGACCCTGATCGCCAAGAGCGGCGTTCAGTTCCTGGATTTCGGCTTCGATCCGGCCCACCTCGTGGTCAAGGAATGGCGGTTCCACGACCACGGCCAGAAGCGTGGGGCCGACGATCTGGTGCAGTTCGAGTACGACGCCGCGCGCGGCGTCTACGAGGTGCTGGAGGGCGGCAAACGGGTCGAGCGCCCATCGAACCTCGAGGTCGGCATCAAGGACGCGCTCCAGCCCTTCCTCGACCGCTGGGTTCCCGTTCCCTATTTCCAGGTGCGACCGGGCCGGACGTTCAAGGACGGCCCCGGCGACTGGGCGCGTACGCGCGTGGTCGATCTGGAGCTGCGCCACGGCGAGGGTTTCCGCGACGAGCAAGGCCATCGCTACCGGGTCGTGCTGGCCTTCGACACCGGCCTGCTGCCGGAGCTGGAGGGGCGCGCCTATCTCGCGCCCTCGCCCAAGGACGTCTCGGCGGGGGCGATTTTCACGCTGGCGCACCGGCAGGCCGACAATCACTGGTTCCTGCGCCAGGACTGGCTGCGGCAGTGGATCGGCGAACTGTTCCGCGATCTCTATCCCAAGCTTTCGCCCGAGCAGATCGACGAAGAGGTCAAGCGCACGCCGGAAGAACCGATGGGCCGCTACCTGGCGTTCGTGGGCATGCTGCACGAAGCCGGCATCTTCCCGCCGGTGAAGGTGGTGGGCGACGCGGAGCGGCCCGGCCGGGGCGCCATCGACGTCGATCTGGTGCTCGACGTCGGCAACTCGCGGACCTGCGGCATGCTGATCGAATCGACCGGCGACGGCGCCGCGAACCTCAACGATTCATACGAACTGGCGTTGCGCGACCTGACGCATCCCGAGCGGGTCTATGCCAAGCCGTTCGAATCGCGCATGGAGTTTGCCCAGGTTTCGTTCGGCAAGAACCACCTGTCGCGGCTGGGCGGTCGCACCGACGCCTTCGTCTGGCCGACGCTGGCGCGGATCGGCCCCGAGGCGACGCGGCTGGCCTCGCGCCGGCGCGGCACCGAGGGCAATACCGGCATGTCCTCGCCCAAGCGCTATCTGTGGGACACCGAACCGCAGCGCCGCGAGTGGCTGTTCAATACGGCCTATGCCGCCGAAACCGGCACGGTGGCCGCCAACAGCGGACCACTCGCCCAGCTCGTCAATACCCGCGGCGAGCCGTTGCACGCGCTGCCGCCGGGCGACCTCGACGACCTGCCGGTGTTCGAGCCGCGCTATTCGCGGTCCTCCATGATGACCTTCGCGCTCTGCGAGGTGTTGCTCCAGGCCCTCACCCAGATGAACTCGCCGGCCCAGCGCGGCCGCCGTTCGCACGCCGAGATTCCGCGCCGCCTGCGCCGCATCGTCATGACGGTGCCAACCGGCATGCCGCTGGCCGAACGCGAGATATTCATGCGTCGCGCCGAGGCTGCACGCGATCTGGTCTGGATGGTGCTGGGCTGGAAGCTCGACGACGCCGAAGTGCCCGCGCCGGAAGTCTTCCTCGAATGGGACGAGGCGAGCTGCACGCAGCTGGTCTATCTCTACACCGAAGTGGCGCGCAACTGGGGCGGCGACGCCCGGGCTTTCTTCTCGGCGCGATCAAAGCGCACGGCGATGGGCGACACGCCATGGCTGCGCGTCGCCAGCATCGACATCGGCGGCGGCACGACGGATCTGATCGTCAACACCTACACGCTGGAAGGCCGCGGCACGTCCGTGACCCTGCATCCCGAGCAGAATTTCCGCGAAGGCTTCAACAAGGCCGGCGACGACCTGCTGCTGCGCGTCATCCAGCAGCACGTGCTGCCGCCCATCGAGGAGGCACTGCGCGCCGCCGGCGTGCCGAACCCCGACGACATGCTGGCCGAGTTGCTGGGCGGCGATCGTGGCGGCGAGGACATCGAGCAGCGCAACCTGCGCCGCCAGTTCGCGCTCCAGGTCGCCAGCCCGATCGGCATCGCGCTGCTGTCGGCCAGCGAATCCTACGCGCCGCTCGAAGGGGCCGCGTCCACCGAGCAGCGGCCCTTCGCCGCCTTCTTCGATACAGCGACGCTGCCGGCCGCCGACGTCGTGGCTTTCGTCAACAATGCCGCCCGCAAGCGCGGCGGCACTGCTTTCGATCTGCGCCAGGTGGCGTTCCCGATCGATCCGCAGGGCGTCGACGAAACCGTCCAGTCCGAACTCAAGAACGTGCTGACGCCGCTTTGCGAGCTGGTGAACGTCTACGATTGCGACGTGCTGTTGCTGACCGGCCGGCCCTCCCGCCTGCCCGCGATCCGTACCCTGACGCTGAAGCTGCTGCCCACGGCGCCCGACCGCGTCGTCACCCTGCACGACTACCGCGCCGGCGCCTGGTATCCGTTCCGCGACGCCCGCCTGCGGGTGGGCGATCCCAAGACCACGGTCGCGGTCGGCGCCATGATCTGCGCGCTCGGCCAGTCGCAGCTGGCGGGTTTCTCGTTCCGCAGCGACAAGCTGCGCAGCGGCAGCACGGCCAAATTCATCGGCAAGATCGAGGGTGGCGGCCGCCTGCTGCGCGACGACGTCTACTTCGCCAACGTCGATCTCGACGACAAGGAATACCTGTTGCCCGAAGTGCCGATCCCGTTCCGCGGTCCCATGACGCTCGGTTTCCGCCAGGTCGACCTGGAGCGCTGGCCCACGACCCGCCTCTACGCGCTGGAATACGCCAGCAAGCAGCACGGCGATTCGCTGTCGCGCCGCACGCCGCTCAGCGTGATGCTGAAGCGCGCCCGCCCCACCGACCGCGACGCCGTCGACGTCGAGAACATCGCCATCGCGGGCATCGTCGACCGCGAGGACAAGCCGGTCGGCCGCGACTCGCTGGTGCTGCGGTTGCAGACATTGGCACAGGCCGAGGGCTACTGGCTCGACACCGGCATGTTGAAGACGGTGTGACGATGGAAGAGGTCGATCTCAGACTGTCGCAGGCCTGCGAGGCGCTGGCGAAAACCGCCGGCGACGGCATCGCCTGGATCCGCGACGTCTCCGCCGCGGTGCCCAGCATCGGCCAGCAGGCCGGATCGCTGGTCGGCGAACTGCAGAAGGTCCGCAACCAGGGCCGCAAGCTCGCCCGCGCCGCCCGCCGCAAGATGTGCGTGGGCGTGTTCGGCCCCAGCCAGGCCGGCAAGTCCTACCTCGTGTCGATCCTCGCCAGCCGCGAGGGCCGGCCGCTCAAGGCGCGCTTCGACGGCACGGTCTACGACTTCCTGCGCGAGATCAATCCGCCGGGCGGTCGCGAGTCGACCGGTCTGGTGACCCGCCTGTCGGCGGAAACCGGCGACGCGCCGGCCGGGTTTCCGGTCCAGCTGCGCCTGCTGACCCAGACCGATCTCGTGAAGATTCTCGCCAACTCGTTCTATCTCGACTTCGACCACGACAAGGCCGACTTCCGCGCCCCCGACGCCGAGGCGATCCGCCGGCGCCTGGCGGAACTGCGACCGCTGGCCAGGGACAAGCCGGTCGACACGCTGTCGGAGGACGACGTGCTCGACGTCGTCGAGTATTTCGACGGCTACTTCAAGGGCAAGACGGCGACCTTCCACGTCGATTTCTGGCACGAGGCGATGACGCTGGCGCCGCGCCTGTCGGGCGCCGACCGGGCGCGCCTGTGGTCGTTGCTGTGGTACGATTTCGAGCCCTACACGCGGCTCTATCTGGACCTGTTCGAGGGCCTGCGCCGGCTCGGTTTCGCCGAGGACGCGTATTGCCCGATCGGCGCCCTGACCCCGCGCGAGAACAGCATCATCGACGTGCTGATCCTCGACCGGCTCGGCACCGACGCCACCGACACGCTGACGGTTCGCCCGAAAATCGCCGGTGGTGCCGACGCCGAGCTACCGCGTTCGCTGATCTGCGCGCTGACGGCCGAGTTGCGCATCGCCATCGACGACAAGCCGTGGCCGTTTTTCGACCACACCGACCTGCTCGATTTTCCCGGTGCCCGCTCGCGCCTGAAACTCGAAGCACTGGAAGACGCCGGCAAGGGCGCCGACGGAAAGCGCACCGCCAACCCGCTGCGCGAGCTGCTGTTGCGCGGCAAGGTCGCCTATCTGTTCCAGCGCTATTCGGCCGAACGCGAGATATCGGCCATCCTGCTCTGCATCCCCGACGGCGTGCAGGAGGTGCGCGATCTCTCGCCGATGATGGAGGGCTGGGTCCACGCCACGTTCGGCGAGCAACCGGCGGCCCGCGCGCGCCAGCAAAACGGCCTGTTCCTGGTCCTCACCAAGATGGACCGCGAATTCGAGCAGAAGGCCGGCGAGGTCGGCGACGACATCCGCATGCGCTGGACCGCCCGCCTCAACAACTCGCTGATCAACAATTTCCGCGGCGAGTGGCCGCGCAACTGGGATGGCAAGCCGTTCCGCAACAGTTTCTGGCTGCGCAACCCGACCGTCCGGGACGAGCGGCTGATGCGCTACGCCGGCGATGGCCGCGAACAGGGCATCGCCGACGGTTTCGTCGAGCGCAGCGGCGTCCTGCGGCGCTTCTTCGTCGAGAACGATCTGGTGGGGCAGCACTTCGCCGAGCCCGACCGGGCATGGGACGAGGCCTTCAAGTCCAACGATGGCGGCCTGTCGTATATCGTCGAGCGCCTGACGCCGGTCTGCGATCCCGCCATCAAGCGAGCCCAGGTCGGTGGCCAGCTCGAAGCCCAGATCGGGCGCCTGACCGATCGCCTCGCGGGTTTCCACAACGGGGCGGACGCGGGCGCGCGGCAGAAAAAACAGGCGCTGGTCGAGCAGGTGCTGCGCGGACTCGGGGGTTGCATCCGCGCCCAGCGCTTCGGCGAACTGGTCGATCGGCTGCAAATCGCCGAGGAGGATTTGCGCGGGCTGTACTTCAGGGCCTCCTCGGCGCGCGCCGACGCGTCGCGCAAGGACAATGGCCGCGCCGCCCCGCCGCGCGACGAGGCAGTCGGCGGCAGCATCGATCTGGGCGACATTTTCGGCTCGGTGTTCGGCGATAGCGCGCCGGCGGCCGGCGGCAATGTCGGCGGCGCGGTTCGCGACCGCGCCCAGCGTTTCGCCGGCGACTCCATCGAGTACTGGCAGGAATCCCTGCGGCGCCTCGCGAGCGACGAACGCGCCGCGGCGCTGTTCGGGATCGACCGCCAGCATTTCGGCTGGCTCGTCGACGAACTCGTGGTCGGCGCCAACCGGCTGAGAATCGGCGACCGTCTGGCGCAGCAGGTGCGCGCCGTCGAGAACAACGCCAACGCCAAGTGGGAAGACGTGGCGGAACGCCAGGTCCAGGCCTCGGCCTCCTCGATCAACCGGTTCGTGGACTGGCTGGGTTTCGATGCCGTCGCGCGCGACCAGCGGCCTGGCCTGCCGCCGCAGGCACCGACACGGCGCGTGTTCGACGCCGCGGCCCATCTCACCGACGCGGGCCCTGCCCTGCGCGAGGATCCGCTGCCGATCTACACGACGTTCTGCGCCGACTGGATGCGGGCCTTCGTGCAGCTGGCGCTCGACAATGTCGGCTACGAGGGCGGTCGCGACCTCACGCCGGCCCAGAACGACCAGCTCGGCCTGATTCTGGGGCGCGCCGAGGCAACCCGCGCCGCGATCGGATGAACCATCGTGTAACCGCGGCCTGCAATTCCGACATCCGCCGAATTGGCGCCGCAATCGGGGTCGTATAGAGTAACCCCATGCGCGCCGAAGTCTATCCGAAGCCCGACCTGCCCGGTCACGCCGTCCTCCGCCTGCTCGGCCTGGACGCCGCGGCCGATGGCGTGACGTTGCTCGTGGAGCGCCGGCAGGGTCCGGAGCGCTTCCTGTCGGAGACCGGCTGGCAACGCACCGAAGCCTGGCTGTCCCCGGAGATGGTCGACGCCTTCGATGGCGGCCTCGATCTCCATGTCGGACCACGCGTTTGCGACATGGTCGCGGGAACAACCGTGCGCGTCGCGCTGCGCGAACCGGCCATCGGCAATCTCGGCACCACCGTGGTCCCGTGGCCCGCCATGCAGACGTCGGGCGCGCACGATCCGGACCGACGTCTGGAGGACGATCCCACCGGTCGCACCGACAAGGCGCTGCGCGCACCGGGTCCGCGCGCCAACGCCGACATCGCCACGCGGGTCGAAATGGCGCCGCGGCCGGAGGAGCTGCCGCCGGCTTTCCCCGCCGTCGACCCGCTGCCGGAGTTCAGGCCGGTCGAGCCGATGGACCGGCCCTCGGTCCTGAGCCAGTCGCGGAAATCGCGCTCGAACGTTCCGGTGGTACTCGGCCTGTTGTTCCTGGCGTTCGTCGTCGCGATCGGCGGCGCGGGTGCCTACTGGTGGTTCTACCTCCGCCCGCAGACCCCGCCGATCATCGCCAAGGTCGATCCCAAGGTGGACCCCAAGGTCGACCCCAAAGTCGACACGAAGCCGACGACGACCGACACCGCGGGCAAACCCGACTACGTCACCCCGGTGCGCAAGCAGGTCGACGACATTCTCGCCACCAAGCCGACGCCGGACCAGATGGTCGAGCGCGGGCGTCAGTTCCTCAAGGCCGGCCAGCCCGAGGGCGCCTTCCTGCTGTGGCGCCAGGCCGCCGACGGCGGCTTTCCGCCGGCTGCCTTCGAACTCGCGGGCCTTTATGATCCCGTCAATCCGGTGCCCAACTCGCCGTTCAAGCTGAACGGCGAGCGTGCCGCCGGTCTGTACGAAACCGCCGCCAAAGCCGGCATCGCACCGGCGATGCGCCGTCTGGGCCAACTCTACGCCAAGGGTGGCGAGGGCCTGCCGGCCGACAAGGCCAAGGCGCGCGACTGGCTGTCGAAAGCGGTCGAAAAAGGCGACGCCGAAGCCAGACAGGCGTTGGCCGACCTCAAATAGGAGATCCGCCATGGGCTGGGTCGCGAAACGATTTCTCGCCGGAAGCGCGGCGCTGTTGGCCGCGATGCTCGTCTTGTCGACGGCCGGCGCTCAGCAGGCCACGCCGCCCGGCGGGCGGGCGCCGTTGCTGATGGAAGGCAAGAAGACGTTGTTCCAGCGCGTGCTGACGCGCCCCGACACGCGCCCGTTCGACAAGCCCGGCGGCACCGCGGGCGCGGCGCTGGCGCCGATGACGGCCCTCTACGTCTACGGCCAGAAGACCGAGGCCGGCGACGCCTGGATCGAGGTCGGCGGCGGCAGCGACGGCAAGGTGCTTGGTTGGGTGAAGGCCACCGACACGGTGCCGTGGAAGCAGACCCTGACGCTCGCCTTCACCAATCCGGCCGGCCGCGAACGCGCGCTTTTCTTCAAGGACCGCGCCGACCTGCAGAAGCTGATGGAAGCCGAACAGCGCGCGCAACAGGCAGCCGACCTGCGCGGCCAGATCGTCGGCGGCGCGCAGTTGCCGCCGGCGTTTCCGGTGATCTCGATCGAACCTTCGACCCATATCGACATCGCGAAACAGTTCTATCTGCTGCCGATCCTGGAGGCCGGCGAGACCTATCTCTCCAACAACATGAAGACACGCATGTTGCGCGTCGCCTCCGTCACCCTGAAGAATGAGACCGACGATCCGCTGCGCCCCAAGGTGCGCACAAACCTCTACGAGTCGCTGAAGAACTTTCGCCTCGGCGTGGTGTTCGTGGTCGACACCACGACGTCGATGGGCCCTTATCTCGATCGTGCCCGCGACGCCGCCCGCAAGTTCTACGAATCGATCGAACGGTCGGGGCTGAAAGCGTCCTACGGACTGGTCGCCTTCCGCAGCAGCGTCGAGAAGACTCCGGGCCTCGAGTATCTCACCAAGGTGTTCGTGCAGCCCAAGGAGGCGCCCGATGGTCCGGCCTTCGTGGCCAAGCTCAAGGAGCTGAAAGCGACCACGGTTTCCAGCCACGCCTTCACCGAGGATTCGATCGCCGGCCTCAAGGCCTCGATCGACGAGATCGACTGGACCGGCTTCGAGGGTCGCGTGGTGATCCTGATCAGCGACGCGGGTCCGCTGCAAAGCAACGACCCGACCTCCTCGACCGGCCTCGACATCGCTCGCGTGCGCGACCTTGCCGAGGCAAAGAACATCCACATCATGTCGGTGCATCTGCGCACGACGGCCGGGCGCCAGGACCACGCCGCCGCCGAAGCGCAGTACACGACGCTGGCCAAGGGCAAGAACCTTCCGCGCGCGCTCTACTATCCGATCGAAGCGGGCGATCTGGCCGAGTTCGGCCGCGCGATGGACGGCGTCGGCGAAGGCGCCACCGCCCTGTTGCGCGCCTTCGCTGCCGGCCAGGCACCGACCACGCCACCGCCGCAACCACCGGCCGGCGCCGCGGGACGCATCCAGCGCGACTACCAGATCATCGGCAACGCGATGGCGCTGGCCTATCTCGGCAGTCGCAACGCCACCCAGGCGCCAAAAATGTTCGAGGCCTGGGTGTCGGACCGCGACGTCGTCACGCCGACCGCCGCGGTGTTCGACGTGCGCATGCTGCTGACCCGCAACCAGCTGTCGGACCTGCAGGAAACGCTCAAGCGCGTCATCGCCTCGGGGCGCCGCAACCAGGTTCGGCCGCAGGGCTTCTTCGACGAGTTGCGCAGCGCCGCGGCCGCCATGAGTCGCGATCCCTCGCGCGTCGGGCGCCGCGACACCGCCCGACTTGGCGAGCTTGGCCTGATGGGCGAATATCTCGATGGCCTGCCCTACAAGAGCGAGCTGATGGGGCTCGACCAGGACACCTGGTCGTCCTGGGGCGTGGCGCAGCAGGAAGAGCTGCTCGACCGGCTCGAGGCCAAGATCAAGCTCTACCGGCGCTTCCACGACGACGCCTCGCTGTGGGTGCAGCTCGGCGGCCCCGGCGGCAATCCGGGCGACGCGGTCTATCCCGTACCACTCGACGCGCTGCCG
>CAMDVZ010000128.1 GCA_945878895.1 Caenispirillum bisanense
GATGCTGGGTGGCGTCGTGTTCTTCTGCCACCAGATCGGCGCCTTCCTCGGCGGCTGGCTGGGCGGCCTCGCCTGGGACCGGCTGGGCTCCTACGAGCCGGTCTGGCTGGTGGCGATCGGCCTCAGCGTGCTCGCCACCCTGCTCAACCTGCCGATCCGCGAAGTGCCGGTGGCGCGGCCGGCTCCGCGGCCGGCCTGACGCGACGTCAATCGCGCGCCCAGCGCTTCTCGAACGCCCGGATATCGGGAAAGCCCCTCGGTTCGTGGATGTTGGCGACCCCGTCGCCGCCGCGATGGACCGGCGCCGGCACGCCGTCACTGGTGCCGCTGTCGTTCAGATGCGTCCACGTCAGCCGCATCGCCTCGGCGGCGGCGGCCTGGAAGCCGAGACCGGGACAGATCGCGAGATCGAAGCCCCAGTCCTTCAGGCGTGCCGCCGGCCCCGTCGGCGTGCGGCCACGTTCCACCATGTTGGCCAGCGGCGGCCGGTCGATTTCGACGTCGCGCTGGCGCGGTTCCGCGTCCGACTCCGGCGATTCGACGACAACAATTTCCGCGCAGGTCTTCGCGTAGCCCCGGCCGCGCCGGATCGCCTCGTCGATGCCGTGGTTGGCGCGGGCGTCGGTGCGCGCGACGATCGGCGTGTCGCCGCCGCGGCGCGCCTCGCGGGCGACCTCGATCTTCAGCACCATGTCCTCGCAAGACACCACGCGGCGACGCGGCGTGTGGCGGCACTTCTTCGGCGTCTCCTGGTCCTCGCGCTGGATCGCGGCGACGCCGGCCGCTTCGTAGCCGCGCACGGCGCCGGCGATCGGCGGCGTCTCGGTCGGGTTGGCCGGCGTGGCCGCCCGGTCGACCATGTCGCGATCGCTCGCCACGCCGGCGTCGGGCAGGCCAACATCGAGGCTGTCACGCCGTGGCCGGTCATGCAGAGGGATGGAACGCCCATGCGGTCGGCGACCCGGGCCGGGATTCCGTCGTGGATGCCGGGCGCCCGGATGAACGCGCCGCGCGCCGTCATCGCCCCCGTTCCGACGCTTCCGGTTTGCCGCTCAGCGTGTCCTCCCGGTTGCCAGGACCCGGGTCGCCGGGTCGAACGCGATCCTGGCCGTCGTCCACGCGCGATACAGGCCAGTCCGCCGGTGCCCGACGCGACGCCGTGTCCGCGCGGTTGCATTGGATATTTATCTGTTCGCCGCCGAACGGAATCCCGCTATGGTCGCAATCGACCATCGGTTGTATCATATCGCAGACAACCGCGAACCCGGAAACTGGAGAGCTGTCGCTTGGCCATACGGCGCGAACTGGGCACGCCATTGTACCAGCAGGTTTTTCTGGTGCTGCGGGAGGCCATCGTCACCGGCCGCCACGCGCCGGGCGAACCGATGCCGAGCGAGGCCGAGCTCGGCCAGACCTATGGCGTCTCGCGCGTCACGCTGCGGCGGGCATTGGCGCTGTTCGCCGGCGCGGACCTGATCGAACGGCGCCAGGGCAGTGGAACGTTTGTTCGCCGTCTGTCGGGCGGCACGACGGGAAGCGACGGATCGCGCGTCGTGAGCGACATCGGGGAACTCGCCAGCCGGACGCGCGCGCGGATCGCGGAATTTCGCTATGCATCGCCCTCGCCGCAGGTGCGCGCCGCCTTCGGCTGCGCCCGCGACGCCATCATGCAGCACGCCGTGCGGGTGCGCTCGCAAGGCCGCGCCGCCGTCGCCCAGATCGAGACCTGGGTGCCCGAGGAGATCGGGCGCCGTTTCGTCGAGCACGACCTCGAGAACCTGTCGATGCTGGAATTGCTGGCACGCGCCGGCGCCGCGATCGTCGGCGGCGAACAGATCGTCGCCGCGACGCTGGCCGACCCCATGGTAGCCGACCGGCTGACGGTCCAGGTCGGCGCTCCGCTGCTGGAAATCGTGCGGTTGGGTCGCGACAGGACGGGCCGGCTGGTCCAGTACGCCCGGATACTGGCCCGACCCGACCGGTTCCGGTTGCGCCAGCTCCTTCCCGACGCCGCGCCGGTCGACCTGGGCCTGTAGCCGCCTACGCCATGTCCAGCAGTTCGTGAACCGCGGAGGCAATGAACGCGGTGTCGACCGGATTGCCGCGCGGATTGCCGGCGCGGTGGCCCCACATCGAGGGAATTTCCAGCAGACGGCCGCGTTTCAGGAACGGCAGTTCGAGCCGGTTGTCGGCGGTCTGGAAATAAAGGTCGGTGGCCGAGGGCATCAAAAGGACACGTGCCTCGATGGCACCCAGGGTGGCTTTCAGATCGCCGCCGAAGCGGTCGTTGGCGGCGATGTCGCCGGCCTGCCATGTCCGCAGCTGGCAGAGCACGTCGTCGCCGGCGCGGCGGGTGAAATTGGCTTCCCAGGAGCCAACGAGGAAATCCTCCAGGCTGCCAAAGCCGAGCTGGCGCCACGTCTCCTCGCGATAGAAGGTCTGGCTCAACGCCCAGCCGGCGTAGACACGCCCCATCGCCCGCAAGCCGCGTTCGGGATGGGCGCGGAAATGGTCGCCGGTCCAGTTGGGATCGGTGGTCAGCGTCGCCTTGACGCCTTCGAGGAAGACCTTGTTGTGCGGCGCCGTGCGCGCCGACCCGCAGTTCACGACGATGCGCGCCACCGCGTCGCCGAACAAGGCGCCCCAGTGATAGGCCTGCTGCGCGCCCATCGACCAGCCATAGACCATCGCGACCGTCTCGACGCCGAACGTCTCGCGCAGCAGGCGTCGCTGCTGCATCACGTTGTCCCAGGTCGTGATCGCCGGAAAGCTGCCCTTGTCGTAGGGAAACGTCGCGGTGCTGGGCGAGGTGCTGAGACCGTTGCCGAACATGTTTGGAATCACGACGAACCAGCGCGTCGGGTCGAGCACCCCGTCGGGCCCGATCAGCCAGTCGATATCCATGTGCTGCGCACAATAGCTGGTCGGATAGACCACGACGTTGTCGCGCGCCGCGTTCAACGTGCCATAGGTCGCGTAGACGATCTTCGCGTTCGGCAGGGTCATGCCGGACTGCAGGCGGATGTCGCCGCAATCGAACGTGGCAACGGCGGTCGGAAAACTGGTCATCAGGCTGCGCGGCGTCGACGGGCCGCGACGATCACGGCCAGATTGGCGGGATTTTCCGCCCACGACGCGTATTCCTCCCAGGTCATCCCGAGCCAGTCGTGCAGGGAGGCGCCAGAGCCGCTCGCATGCCAGCGGTCGACGTAGTCGTCGATCCGGACCGGCGACTCCTTGCCGGCCAACAGAAGATCGAGAAAGCACGCGGTATCCGTATCAGACATCGATACGCCTCCCTTTGACGGCCGGCATGACGAGCCGTGGCGATCTCGCGGCGGCTACCCCGAGGTGCGCGCCGCGTGCATTGTATACCTCGAAGTGGCCGTGGGCTTCATCCCATTCGTACAGACGCGTGGCATCGACGTTGCGCCACCGGCGCCGCCCGCGAACCGCTTCGTATCCGCCGCCGAAGACGAACGCATCCCTCGGAACCGGATTCGATGGCATGAATCAGTCCGATCCATGCCGTTCGGAGATGGAGGTCGCCGGAGGGGCCGACATCCCCGTCATCCCGCCAACCCTTCCCGGATATCGCGGTGCGCGCGGACGTAGCCCGGCGTCACCATCTTCATGTGGCCGCGCAGCGCCGCGTGGGCGGCGGGCAGTTTGTGGAACGACACGTTGGGGAGCAGATGATGCTCGGCGTGGTAGGGCATGTTCCACATGATCAGCCGCACGAAGGGATTGGTCAGCGTCGTGCGCGTGTTGCCGAAGCCGTCGTCGTCGTGGCTGCAGCCGTTGTGTTCGACCACCAGATAGGCGCGCAGCAGCGGGCTGCCGAGAAACGCCGGCACCAGCCAGCAGGTCAGCGCCGCCCACGTTCCCAGCGCGACGCTTCCGGCGGCGATGATCGCGTAAAACAGGATCTGCCAGCGCGCCGCCCGCACGATCTCGGGCCACGTGCCGGGATGGATGTAGTCGCGACCGGCGGTGCGCCCAAGCGGCAGATCGACGAGTTGCCCGATGCGCGCCAGCCAGTAGGGTCCCGCCGACAGCCGCGCCCAATACTGCGCGCGCGTTGTCGGCTCGGGCTGCGCCAGCAGTTCGGGGTCGCGCGCCGGATCCTGGGTATAGCGGTGATGGGCGAGATGGAAGTGACGATAGAACGTGGCGTTGAATCCGATCGCCGCCGCGGCGAGGAACCCAACCACGTCGTTGAGCCAACGGGTCCGGAACGGCGTGTAGTGGACGCATTCGTGCATCGGCGCGAACAAGGCCATCACGAAGACGCCCTGCACGAGCCAGGCTGGCGCCAACCACCACGTTCCGGCAGCCAGGTAGCAGGCTGCCCCGCCAGCGGCCAACAGCGTCACGTGGATCGCCAGCCGCGACAGGCCGGCGACATCCGACCGCTGGTACAGCGCCCTCAGCGTGTCCGACGACAGCACGCGCATCTGGCGCGCGCGTTCGCCGGTCACGCGATAGGTCGCCGGTAGGTTGATGCCCATGACCAGGCCGATCCCAAGATGCGTGCCTACTGGATCGGCGCCCAGAGTCCGTCGCGATAGGCGCGCGCCGCGCGCTCCTCGCCGGCCTTGCGCTCGTCCGCGGCGAGCCCGACCTGATCGCCGATCATCGCGATCAGCGACGGGAAGGACTTCCGATCGATGAAGCTCTCCGGCTCCCACAATTTCGAGCGCATGAAAGCCTTGGGACAGTGCATGTAGGCCTCGCGCACCGTCACGACGATGGCCGAGCGTGGTGTCTTGCCCTGCACCGCCATCGATTCCAGCAATTCCGGATCGACGCTGAAGCGCGCCGTGCCATTGACGCGCGTGGTCTCGTTCATGCCGGGGATCATGAAGATCAGGCCGATGTCGGGATTCACGACAAGATTCTTCAGCGTGTCGAGCCGGTTGTTGCCGGGCCGGTCGGCGATCGCCAGCGTGCTCTCGTCGATCACCTTGAACGAGCCCGGCGGGTCGCCGCGCGGCGTCACGTCCTGGCGGCCGTCGGCATCGGCGGTGGCGACACAACAGAACGGCGACGTCTCGATGAACCGCTTCATGTGCGGGTCGATGCGGCCAATATCCTTTTTCGCCGCCACCGGCGACACCGTGCCATAGCCTTCGACGAGCGCCCGGGCGGCGTCGGAATCGAGCAGGGCCGGCTTGCGGGCGGCTGGGGGAAGACTGTCGGGCATGGCACCTCTCCGGCTGGGGCTGGATAGTACCGTCATTCCAACCGGTCGAACATCGGGATTCCTGCCGCCATCGCGGGCTGGCGCGCGGACGCGAGTCGTCTAGTATCGACACCCACAAGCGGCCACGTCGAGCCGCGTCATCGCAGGGAGGTCATGTCCATGATCCGCATTCCACGCCGGGCCGTATTGGCCGGCGCCACCGCCGTGCTTGCCACGCCCTCGATCGCGCGCGCGCAGGCGCCGTGGCCGAACAAGCCGATCACCATCGTCGTCAATTTCGCGCCGGGCGGTTTGACCGACGGCATCGCCCGCGTCTATGGCGAATATGTCTCGCGCAAGCTCGGCCAGCAGATCCTGATCGACAACAAGCCCGGCGCGGGCGGCAACATCGGGGCTGGCCTGGTCGCGCGCTCGGCTCCCGACGGCTACACGTTCCTGCACACCGTGTCCGGAACGCTGGTACAGAACCGCGTGCTCTACGCCAACCTCGGTTTCGACCCCGACAAGGACTTCATTCCGGTATCGGCGACGTCCTCGGGCGAGCTGCCGGTCGCCGTCCACAAGTCGGTGCCGGTGAGCAACATCAAGGAATTCATCGAGTACGCGAAGACCAACAAGGTCAGCTTCGGTTCGTGGGCGCCGGGTTCGGGCGCCCACATCGTCTGCGCCAAGCTGAACGAGTTGCACGGCCTGAAGATGGAGATCGTCCACTATCGCGGCGAAGGCCCGATGTGGGTCGACATGGGGTCGGGTTCGCTCCAGGCCGCGATGGGCAGCTACCAGGCGCTGCGGCCACTGCTGGTGAAGGGCGACATCAAGCTGATCGCCCTGCCGGCGCGGCGTCGCAACACCAAATTCCCGGACATGCCGACGATGACGGAGCAGGGCTTCACGCATCCCGCCTTCAGCCAGTTCGGCTGGCTGGGCCTGTTCGCGCCGGCCGGCACGCCGATGGAGATCGTCAAGCGGATGTCGGCCCTGTGGGTCGAGGCCGGCGATTCCGAAGCGGGCCTGAAGATGTTAGAAACGTTCGGCTTGCACGAAAAACCGCTGAACCACGAACAGATGGCCGCCGACCTCGCGCTTCTCAAGGCGCGCATGATTCCGATGGTGCGCGAGCTCGGCGTCAAGCTCGACTGACCATGGACACGCGGACTATCGCGCCGACGGCGCGGCGGTCTACTTCGCCGCTTCCAGTGCCTGGATGCGCTTGTCGAGCGCGGCGCGCGCGGGCTGCTCGGGCGGAATCATGTCGCGCAGCCTGCGCAGGCGTCCCAAGGCGGCGGCACGGTCGCCGCGCTCCTCGTCGATCTGGGCCAGATAGAACAGCGCCAGCGCGTTGTCGGGCCGCAATTTCTCCAGCCGCGTCAGCACGCGAACCGCGTCCTCGCCGACCTTGCCGCCGGCCGGCGTCGCCCGCAGCGCCGCCTCGGCCCACGCCGCCAGCGTCTCCGGCTCGTCGGGTTTGAGCTGGTCGATCCGCGCGAACGCCGCCGCGGCCGCGGCGTGTTCTCCCAGCACCGAACGCGCGCGCGCCAGACGACGCCAGCCTTCGATGTCGTCGGGCGCGTCCTTCAGGCGGGCGTCGAGCCGGTCGACCATGCCGCGAATCGCTAGATCGCGGTCGGTGGGCGAGAGATCCTGCATGCGCGCGATGTCGTCGGGACCCGGCCGCGGCATCGACGGGTCGGCGACGGGCGGCGGCTTGCGGTCGGGCCGGATGGCTTTCGGATCGATCCCGGCGGTCCTGGCGACCCGGTCGATCTCGCCCGACAGGGTCGCGCGCCAAGGCGCGTCGTCGGGCGATTCCGCCTCCAGATCGAGCCAGCGCTTGAGTGCCGCGCGCGCGTCGCCGGATTGCATGTCGGCGAGACCGAGATAGTAGCGGGCACCCGCCACTTTCGGATCGCGCGCCAGCGTCCGCTCGAACAGCGCGCGCGCGGCAGGCGTCACGGTGCCGTCCGCCTCGAACACCAGCGCTTCGCCCAACGCCATGCCGACATCGGCGTTGTCGCGATCGAGCGCCTCGGCCTTGCGCAGCGAGTCGACGGCTTCGGGCACCCGGCCGATCGACAGCTGCGCGCGGCCGAGCCCGAGCCAGGCCGCCGCGTCGTTCGGATTGCTGGTCACCCGATCGCGCAGGGCCTGGATGCCGCGCCGCGCCGCCTCCATGGCCGGATTGGGAACCTCGACCGGCGGCGGCCGCGAGGCCAGCGGCTGGCCCGGCAACTCCGGACGTCCGATGCCGAGATAGATGCCGAGTGCGGCCATCGGCAGAGCCAGGGCCAGTACGACCGGCAGGAAACGCCGTTGCGGCGCCTCCACGCTCGTGGCTTCGTCGGCGGTCGCGCCAACCGCCAGGATGCGCCGCTCAATCTCGATTCGCGCGGCCTTGGCCGCATCCACGCCGATCAGCCCGGCTTTCGCTTCGCGGTCGAGCTCGGTCAGCTGGTCGCGGTAGATCGCGATGTCGCGCCCGCCGCCGGCCGGCGCGGGAAATCGCCGGCGCAGCAAAGGCATCAGGACGAACGCCAAAGCCACCATCGTGAGGAGTGCCAGCGAGAACGGCAGGATCACGGGCGGCCTCCGCCATCGCGCAGGATCGCGTCGAGCCGCGCGCGTTCGTCGTCCGTGAGTTCCGGCGTCACCGTCGTCGGCGCGGGCGCGCGCCAGGCGCGCAACCACAGCGCCGCGCCCGCCAGCGCCAACGCCAGCGGCCCGCCCAGCCACATCAACCAGGTGCGCGTGTCGAACGGTGGCTTCAGCAGCACGTAGTCGCCGTAGCGGGCACGCAGGAACGCCACGACCTGGCGATCGTCGTCGCCCGATTTCAGGCGGTCGCGGATCGCCACCCGCATGTCGCGCGCGATCTCGGCGTTGGAATCGTCGATCGACTGGTTCTGGCACACCACGCAGCGGATCTCGGCCGAGATGGCGCGCGCGCGCGCCTCCATCGCCGGGTCGTTCAGTCGCTCGGTCGGCTCGACCGCGAGCGCCGATGTCGACAGCGACACCGCGAGCGCCAGCCCGGCAATCGAGAACCCGCGCGCGCCACTCATTTCGACAATTCCTTCACCAGCGGCGCGATGCGCGCGAAGGCATCGTCGGGAGTCAGCGGCCGGCGCAGATGCAGGCGCACGATGCCGGCCTTGTCGATCACCAGCGTCTCGGGCACGCCGCTGACCCCGAACTCGACGCCGGCCTTGCCGTCGGGATCGACGCCGACGCGCTCGTAGGGATCGCCCAGCCGCGCCAGCCACGCCTTCGCCTCGTCGGGCTTGTTGCGATAGTTCACGCCCTGCACGCGCACGCCCTCGCGGCTCAATCGCAGCAACAGCGGATGTTCGACCTGGCAGGGCGCGCACCACGAGGCGAAGAAATTCACGACGACGACGTGGCCGCGCCAGTCGGCGGTCGCCAGCCGTTTGCCGTCCTCGCGCAGCGGCGCCAGATCGATCACGGGTGCCACCTTGCCGACCAGCGGCGCGCCGATGTCGGCGGGATCGCGCGCGCCATGGGTCAGCGCGTAGCCGAAGAAGCCCGCCATGATCACGAGCATGAGCAAGGGCAGCGCGAACAGCCAGCGGTTCGACATGGTCTATTCCGCCGGTTGCGCCAGCGGCCGGCGGACGCGAGCGGGCGCGCCGACCCGCAGGCGCCGGTCGGTCAGCGACACGAAACCACCTAGCGCGCAAAACGCCGCGCCCAGCCAGATCCAGGGCGCCAGCGGATTGAAATAGAGCCGCACCGTCCAGGTGCCCTTGCCGTCGGAATCGCCCAATGTCGCGTAGAGATCGGCGAACACGGTCGTGCGGATCGCCGCCTCGGTGGTCTGGCGGCGCTGCACGTTGTAGAGGCGGCGCTCGGGCTCGAGCGTCACGACATGCGTGGCGCCGTCGCGGAACGAGAGCTTGCCGCGTTCGGCCGCGAAGTTGGGTCCGCGCAGGGCGCGCACGTCGTCGAGAGTCACGCGATAGCCGGCGTGGTCGATCGTGTCGCCGATCTTCATCGCGACGATGGTTTCGACCTGCCACACCGAGACGCCGAGAATGCCGGCCACCATCAGACCAAGCGACGTGTGGGCGATGGTCATCCCCAGCGTGGCGCGCGGCAACCCGGCGAGGCGTCGCATGGAGTCGGCCGGCGGCGAGGAGAACAGGCGGATCCTGACCGCCAGGTCGCGCAGGGATCCGAGCACCATCCAGGCCGCGATCGCCGCGGCCACGGCCACCATCGCGCGATGCTGGTCGGCCGACCATGCCGCCACGAATCCGACGACGATGGCGATGGCGCCGACCGCGCGCAGCTGTTTCAGCGCCTGGCCGAGATCGCCGCGCTTCCACGCCAGCAAAGGCCCGATGGCAACCGCCAGCAACAGCGGAAACGACAGCGGAATGAAGGTCGCGGCATAGAAGGGCGGGCCGACCGAGACCTTGGCGCCGCCGAGAATGTCCAGCGCCAGCGGATAGAGCGTGCCGAGAAACACCGTCAGGGTGAGCGTCGCCAGCAGCAGGTTGTTGAAGATCAGCCCGCCTTCGCGGCTGACCGGCGCGAACAGACCACCCGGCGCCAGGGTCGGCGCGCGCCATGCGTAGAGTCCGAGCCCACCGCCGGTGACCAGCGCCAGAAACGCCAGGATGAACATGCCGCGCGCCGGGTCCTGAGCAAAGGCATGCACCGACGTCAGCACGCCGGAGCGCACCAGGAAGGTGCCCAGCAGCGACAGCGAGAACGCCAGCAGCGCCAGCAGCACGGTCCAGCTTTTGAGCGCGTCGCGTTTCTCCGTGACGATGGCGGAATGCAACAGCGCGGTGCCCAGCAGCCACGGCATCAGCGAGGCGTTCTCGACCGGATCCCAGAACCAGAAGCCGCCCCAGCCCAGTTCGTAGTAGGCCCACCAGCTGCCAAGCGCGATGCCGAGCGTCAGGAAGCACCACGCCGCCAGCGTCCAGGGCCGCACCCAGCGCGCCCAGGCGGCATCGACCCGGCCCTCGATCAGGGCGGCGATGGCGAAACTGAACGTCACCGAGAAGCCGACATAGCCGAGATAGAGCAGTGGCGGATGGAAGGCGAGACCGGGATCCTGGAGCAGCGGATTGAGATCTTCGCCGTTGGGCGGCGCGACGTCGAGCCGCGCGAAGGGATTGGAGGTGAACAGGATGAAGGCGAGGAAACCGACGCCGATCAGGCCCTGGATCGCCAGGGTGCGGGCCCGCAGCGTGTCGGGCAGGTTGTTGCCGAAGCCCGCCACCGCGGCGCCGAACAGGGCCAGGATCAGCGTCCACAGCAACATCGAGCCCTCGTGGTTTCCCCACGCGCCGCTGATCTTGTAGAGCAGCGGCTTGGCCGAGTGGCTGTTGCGCACGACGTTGACGATCGAGAAATCCGACACGACGTAGCAATGCACCAGGGCGGCGAACGCCAGCCCGACGAACAGCAGCTGGGCCAGCGCCGCGCTGCGGCCGACCGCCATCATGCCGGGGTCGCGCCGCGCCGCGCCAAACAGCGGCAGCGTGCCCTGCGCCACCGCCAGTAGCAGCGCCAGCACCAGCGCGTAGTGGCCGATCTCGGGGATCACGTTGACCTCGCTCCGTTCGTCACTTCGTGGCTGCGGGCTTCAGGCCCGACGGCGGCGCGCCGTCCTTCCAGTAGCCAGCGTCCTTGAGTGCCTTGGCTACTTCGGGCGGCATGTAGGTCTCGTCGTGCTTGGCCAGCACCTCGCGCGCCACGAACACGCCGTCGGCGCGCAACGACCCGTCGGCGACGATGCCCTGGCCTTCGCGAAACAGGTCGGGCAGCGTGCCCTTGTAGGACACCGTCACCGTGTTCTTCGTGTCGGTGACGGCGAAAGTGGCGGTCAGCCCGTCGGCCGATTTCGCGACGCTGCCGGGCGCCACCAGGCCGCCGATGCGCAGCCGCCGGTCGGGCGCCGGCTTCTTCTCGACCAGCTGGGTCGGCGACTGGAAGAAGACGAGATTGTCGCCGAGCGCCGACAGCACGAGAACGGCGGCGAGGCCGAGCGTGGCCATCGAGCCGAGCAGCAACCACAGTCGCTTGCGTTTGGGTGCCATGGCCGGTC
>CAMDVZ010000129.1 GCA_945878895.1 Caenispirillum bisanense
TTCGCCCCGGCAGCAGGTTTTCGATCCGTTTCCACTGGTGGTCGCTCAAGCCATGTCGGCGCATTGGTCAGCCCTCCCGTTCGGCCAACCCGCTATGAATCACCTGGCACGCCGTTTGGGAATCGAATAATTAGGGACAGGCCCTAGCTTCCGGCCATCCTGGAACGAGGGAGAACCCCATGGATCTCGGCATCAAGGGCCGCAAGGCGATCGTTTGTGCCTCTTCGCGCGGCCTCGGCAAGGCATGCGCCACGTCGCTGGCCGGGGAAGGCGTCGCCGTGGTGATCAATGGCCTCGACCAGGCGAGGCTCGACGCCGCCGCCGCCGAAATCCGCGCCGCGACCGGCGGACAGGTGACCCCGGTGCGGGCCGACATCAACACCGAGGCCGGTCGCGCGACCCTGGTCGCGGCCTGTCCCGACGCCGACATCCTCGTGAACAACAACGCCGGTCCGCCGCCGGGCAAGCTTGCCGACTGGGACCACGCCGCCTGGCTGTCGGCGCTGGAGGCCAACATGCTGGCGCCCATCCTGCTGATCCGCGCCCTGGTGCCGGGCATGCGGGAACGCAAGTTCGGCCGCATCGTCAACATTACCTCGGCGATGGTGAAGTCGCCGCGGCCGCCGATGGCGCTGTCGACCACCGCCCGCACCGGCCTGACGGCCTTCTGCAAGTCGCTGTCGAGCGACGTCGTGGCCGACAACGTCACCATCAACAACATGCTGCCCGAACGCTTCGATACCGACCGGCAGAAATTCATGGCCGAGCGGATGGTGAAGGAGCAGGGCATCGCGTTCGAGGAAGCCCGCCGCCAGATCGCCTCCTCGATCGCCGCCAAGCGCTTTGGCCTGCCGAAGGAATTCGGCGACACCTGCGCCTTCCTCTGCAGCGTCCAGGCCGGCTTCATGTCGGGCCAGAACGTGCAACTCGACGGCGGCTCCTACGCCGGCCTGATCTGACGTTCCATTCGTGACGCCGCTTGCGCCCGCGGGCGCAAGCGTGATCGTATGGCCTCGGGAAGACCGGTACTGTCGCGCCGGTCGTCGTGGGGAGACGCATCCATGAGGAAGCTCGCTGGACTGGCCGCGCTGCTGGCCGCCTTCGCCGTCGGTGCCGCCGACGCCCAGACGCCGCGCCGGGGCGGCACCATCCGGATGACCGCGCCCTACGGCGCCAGCATGGGCAGTCTCGATCCGCACGTGACGCCGCGCGCCCAGGACGACATTCTCGGCAAGGCGCTGCACCGCACGCTGTTCAACTGGGACTCCGCCAACAAAAAGCTGGTGCTGGAGCTGGCGACGTCCGTCACGGCCTCGGCCGACGGGCTCGTGCATACGTTCAAGCTGCGCGACGACGCGTACTTCCACAACGGCCGCAAGATGACGGCCGACGACATCATCTTTTCCTACACACGCATCATGGACGGCTCGAAGGGTTATCCGGCGGCGCGCTACATTCGCGTCATCAAGGGCGCCGTCGACGTCGAGAAGAACCAGGCCAAGGAAATCTCCGGCCTGCGCAAGATCGACGACACGACGCTCGAGATCACGATCACGGACCGGGTCGACCCGGCCTACTATTTCTTCGCCGGCAGCACCGCGATCCTGCCGCGCGAGGAGGTCGAGAAAGGCAATTTTGCCGCCAACCCCGTCGGTCTGGGGCCGTTCCGCTTCAAGGAGCACATCCCCGGCAGCCGCGTCGTCGCCACCCGCTGGGACAAGTTCTACAAACCGGGCAAGCCCTATGCCGACACCTTCGTGCTGCAGATAATGGCCGAGGCGGCGGCGCGCGATCTCGCGTTCCGCTCGAAGGAAATCGACACCTCGATCCTCGGGCCCGCGCAATACGTCGCCTACCGCGCCGATCCGGAGCTCTCGAAGGGCGTGATGGAAGTCGCGGAAATGTTCACCCGCGCGATGGTGCTCAATCCTTCCTTCAAGCCGTTCTCCGACAAGCGCGTGCGGCAGGCCATCAACCACGCCATCGACACCGACCTGATCATCAAGCGGCTGGTGAAGGACAAGGCCTATCGCGCCACCAGCTGGCTGCCGCTGTCCTCGCCGGCCTACGACAAGGCGCTGAAGCCCTACGCGTTCGACCCCGACAAGGCGAAGAAGCTGCTGGCCGAGGCGGGCTACCCCGACGGCTTCGAGTTCGAGCTGACCACCAGCCAGAACGAGAGCTGGGGCCTGCCCATCGTCGAGGCGATGATTCCCTACCTCGCGAGGGTCGGCATCAAGGTCAAGCCGAAGCTGGTCGAGGTCACGGTGCTGACCGAGATCGCCATGAAGGGCGAGCACCAGGCCTATATCGGCTCCAATCTGACGGGTCCGGATTCGCTGGCCACCCTGCGCTGCTTCTACTCGAAGACGCCGCGCACGGCCTGCAACTACAGCTCGTTCAACAATCCCGCCTTCGACAAGCTGCTCGACGAGGCCGCCCAGAGCGGCGACATGGCCAAACGCAACGATCTGCTGCGCCAGGCCAATCTCCTCGTCCAGGACGAGGCGCCGGTGTGGTTCTTCAACTACAACAAGGCGGTGATGGCCTATCAGCCGTGGATCCACGGCCTGCAAGCCAACCCGACCGAGATCACGCACCAGTACGTCGAGGACATCTGGATCGACGAGCGCTCGCCCGCGAAGTGACCGGCGTGGGTTCGACGCCATTATCGGCGCGGACGGCGGCGATGTCGCCGTCCGGATCGGGCTAGCCGATGCTCGCGGTTCTCGTTCGCCGGCTTCTCAACGTGGTGCCGACCATCGCCGCCGTCGTGGCGCTGGTGTTCCTGCTGTTCAGCGTGCTGCCGGGCAGTTTCATTTCGGGCATGAACGAGGACGGGCGCACCACCATCGATCCCGCGGTGATGGAACGCATGCGCAAGGAGATGGGGCTCGACGATCCGCTCGCCGAGCGCTTCGTGAAGTATCTGGGACGCACCGCGATCGGCGATCTCGGCACTTCCTTCCGCACCCGCGAGCCGGTGACCAAACTGATCGCCGACCGGCTGTGGCCCTCGCTCAAGCTGACGTTCGCGGCGATGCTGTTCGCCATCGCGATCGGCGTGCCGCTGGGTTTCGTGGCGGCGCTGAAGCAGGGTAGCGTGCTCGACACGGCATCGATGGTGGGGGCGATCTCGGGCCTGTCGTTGCCCAAATTCTGGCTCGGGCTGATGCTGATGTATCTGTTCGCCCTGCAGCTCAAATGGCTGCCGAGCTTCGGCTACGGCGACGGCGGTCTGCGCCACTTGACGCTGCCGGCGATCGCGCTGGGGGTGAGTCCGATGGCGCTGCTGGCGCGCACCACGCGGGCCGCCGTGCTCGACGTGCTCAACGCCGATTTCGTGCGCACCGCCCGCAGCAAGGGGATGGGTGAATCGCGCGTGGTGACGTGGCACGTCATGCGCAACGCGCTGGTGCTGGTCGTCACCACGATCGGCCTGCAATTCGGTTCGCTGATGGGCCAGGCCGTGGTGGTCGAGAAACTGTTCTCCTGGCCAGGCGTTGGATCGCTGCTGGTCGATTCGGTTTTCCAGCGCGACATTCCGGCCGTCCAGGGCTGCATCCTGCTGATCGTGTTCTTCTTCCTCGCCATCAACACGCTGATCGACCTCGCCTACGTGCTGATCGATCCGCGCATCCGGTACGGCTGAGGGCGCGCGATGAAGGGGGGCACCAGTCTCTGGGTTGGCGGCGGGCTGGTCGGGCTCGCGGTGCTGGTGGGCGTGCTGGCGCCGTGGATCCACCTGACCGATCCGGTGCTGGCGGCCAACCTGATGAACGCCGAGATCCCGCCCGGCCGCGAATTCCCGTTCGGCACCGACGCGCAGGGCCGCGACATCTATTCCCGCATCGTGCATGGCGCGCGCATCTCGCTCACCGTCGGCGTGATCTCGCAGATCGCCAACACCCTGATCGGCGTCACGCTGGGGCTGACGGCCGGATATTGGGGCGGCTGGTGGGACGATCTGGTGAGCGGGCTGACCAACCTGATGCTGGCGATCCCCTCGCTGATCTTCGCGCTCGCCATCATGGCGATCCTCGGGCCGGGCCTGACCAGCCTGCTGATCGCGCTGGGGCTGACCAGCTGGTCCTATTCCTGCCGCATCGCGCGCGCCCAGGCGCTGTCGCTGAAATCGCAGGGCTACGTCCAGGCCGCCCGCATCCTCGGCTATGGCGACCTGCGGATCATGTTCACGCAGCTGCTGCCCAACATGCTGGGGCCGCTGATCGTAATCGCCACGCTCGGCATGGGCGGCGCCATCCTCGCCGAAGCCACGTTGTCGTTCCTCGGTCTCGGCATCCGGCCGCCCTATCCCAGCTGGGGCAGCATGCTGTCGGAGGCGCGCGACCAGATCACCACGGCGCCGTGGCTGTCGGTGTTTCCGGGGCTGGCGATCTTCTTCACGGTGCTGGGGCTGAACCTGCTCGGCGATGGCCTGCGCGACATCCTCGATCCGCAATCGGTGGCGCGGCGGACATGACGACGCCCCTTCTGGAGGTTCGCGACCTGCGCATCGCGCTCGACGCCGGCGGCCGGAGCCACGACGCGGTCGGGAACGTGTCCTTCTCGATCGGGCGGGGCGAGACGTTCGGGCTGGTCGGCGAATCGGGCTGCGGCAAGAGCATCACCGCGCTCTCGATCATGGGCCTGCTGCGCTCGCCCCTGTCGCTGGCCGGCGGCGCCATCGCGCTCGACGGGCGGGAAATCCAGGACCTGCCGGCGGCCGACATGCGCCGGCTGCGCGGCAAGCGGATCGCCATGATCTTCCAGGAACCGATGACGGCGCTCAACCCGTTGTCGCCGGTCGGACGGCAGATCGCGGAGATGTTCGTTCTGCACGAAAGAGCATCGTGGAAGGAGGCGTGGGAACGGGCCGAAGACGCGCTGCGACAGGTACGCGTGCCCTCGCCGGAGCGGCGCGTCCACGATTATCCGCACCAGTTGAGTGGCGGCATGCGTCAGCGCGTCATGATTGCCATCGCGCTGGCCTGCGGTCCCGATCTGCTAGTGGCCGACGAGCCGACCACCGCGCTCGACGTCACGGTGCAGGCCGAGATCGTCGACCTGATGGCCGAGCTGTGCGCCGCCAAGGGCACCGCGGTGCTGATGATCAGCCACGATCTTGGCCTCGTGGCCAACATGTGCGAGCGGGTGGCGGTGATGTACGCGGGCCGCATCGTCGAAAGCCAGGCCGCCGACGCGATTTTCGCCCATCCCCGACACCCCTATACCCAGGGCCTGATCGGCTCCCTGCCGCTGCTGAGCGCGCGGTCGAGGCATGGCCGGCAAAAGCTGCGCGAGATCAGCGGCGTCGTGCCGTCCATCGTCGCCTATCCGCCGGGCTGCCGCTTCAATCCCCGCTGTCCGGCGATGACCGACATCTGCGCCCGCGACGTGCCGATGGCCGAGAGCCTGCCCGACGGCGGCCTGGTGCGGTGCCATCACCATGGCTGACGCGCTGCTCGAACTCGACGATCTGGCCGTCCACTACCAGGTCGGCAGCCGCTTCCAGGGCGGCGTGAAAGCGCTGAAAGCGGTCGACGGCATCACGCTCGACGTAAAGCCGGGCGAATGCCTCGGACTCGTCGGCGAATCGGGTTGCGGCAAGTCGACCCTGGCGCTGGCGATCATGGGCCTGGTGGCGCCCACCCGGGGCGTCATCCGGCTGGAAGGCCGCGCGCTCGGCGCCCGGCCCGACCGGATGGAAACCGCGCGCACCGTCCAGATGGTGTTCCAGGACCCCTACGCCTCGCTCAATCCACGCCAGACCGTGCGCCGCACCTTGGCCGACCCGCTGCGCCTGCACGGGGTCGGCGACAAGGCCGAGATCGAGGCGCGGGTGGCCGACATGATGGCGCGGGTGGGCCTGCGGCCCGAGCACGCCGACCGCTATCCGCACGAATTTTCCGGCGGCCAGCGCCAGCGCATCGGTATCGCGCGTGCCCTGATCCTGCGACCCAAACTGGTGATCTGCGACGAGCCGGTGTCGGCGCTCGACGTCTCGATCCGGGCACAAATCATCAATTTGCTGATGGAACTCAAGGACGAGCTGGGGCTGGCCTATATCGTCATCAGCCACGATCTCGGCGTCGTCGAGCATGTCAGCGACCGCGTCGCGGTGATGTATCTCGGCCGCATCGTCGAACGCGGTGGCTGGCGCGAGATTTTCGAGAATCCGCGCCATCCCTATACCCGCGCCCTGATCGCGGCGATCCCCGACCCGTTCCGGCGGTCCGCCGCCACCGCCGACCGAAAGGCGCGCGGCGAGATCGCCAGCGCCCTCGATCCGCCGCCGGGCTGCCATTTCCATCCCCGCTGTCCGCTCCGCGCCGATGTCTGCGCGACGCAGGCTCCGGCGCTGGAGCCGATCGCGGACGGCCATCTGGCCGCCTGTCATTTTCGCGACCGGACCGGTTGAACCGGACCCGGTGGCGTCCGCCGCCAAGACGTCCGTCCGTCCGTTGCGTGGATGGGGAGGATTGCATATTATCTGAAATGTATTTTTCGCCATCGCATTGGCCCATCGACGGCCGGTGATTTAAATTGACAGGCTAGTCTGACTTATATAATCTTGCTTTCCTAACGTGGCGCCCAATGCGGAACGGCGGCTCCGACCGACCGCCACCCTTGCCATGGCGGGGGGCAATCGCCACATTCGGGGCGACCCGGCGGCGTCGCGCCGTCCCCAGATTCGAAGAGCGTTGAGATCAATGGAAGCGATCATCGGTGAAGGTGCCGCGGGCGGCGCCGACCTCGTCAAGGACTCCGACCAGAAGCGGTTCGCCAAGGACGTCATCGATGCCAGCCGGACGCGGCCGGTGATCGTCGATTTCTGGGCGCCGTGGTGCGGCCCCTGCAAAACGCTGGGGCCGATGATCGAGAAGGTCGTCAAGGCCGCCAAGGGCGCGGTCGAGCTGGTCAAGATCAACATCGACGAGAACCAGATGCTGGCCCAGCAGCTGCGCGTCCAGTCGATCCCGGCGGTCTACGCGTTTTTCCAGGGCCGGCCGGTCGACGGCTTCGTCGGCGCGCTGCCCGAGGGCCAGATCAAGCAGTTTGTCGAGCGGGTGGTGCAGGCGACCGGCGGCGGCGCGGTGGTCGACGAGATGGCCGAGCTGCTGGAGCACGCGAAGGCGGCGTTCGATGCCAACGACGTGGCGCTGGCGGCGCGCGTCTACGCGGAAATCCTCCAGCAGGAGCCCGGGTCGGCCGACGCCATCGCGGGCATGGCGAAGTGTTTCGTGGCGGCCGGCGAGATCGACAAGGCCAAGGGCGTGT
The DNA here is from genome assembly GCA_945878895.1 of Caenispirillum bisanense. Lineage (GTDB taxonomy): Bacteria > Pseudomonadota > Alphaproteobacteria > Reyranellales > Reyranellaceae > CAMDVZ01. The sequence continues at coordinate 7,282 of CAMDVZ010000129.1, forward strand.
TGGCGGCGGCGGCGCCGGAAGCCGCCAAACACGCCGGCATCGTAGCCGTGAAAGCCGCCATCGAGCTGGCCGAGAAGGCCGAGAAGGCCGGTCCGGTCGACGATCTGCTGGCGAAGGTCGCGGCCAATCCGAAAGACCACCAGTCGCGGCTGGATCTCTCCAACGCCCTGTGGGCGCGCAACGACCGCGAGGCCGCGATCGACCAGCTGCTGCAATCGACCAAGCTCGACCGCAAATGGAACGAGGAGGCGGCGCGCCAGCAGCTTCTAAAATTCTTCGAGGTCCTTGGTTTCAAGGATCCGCTGGCGGTCGATGGCCGCAAGCGGCTGTCGAACATCCTGTTTTCCTGAGGCGAGCGAGGACACGAGGTTGAGCGGTCGCGGCGCCCCCCCCCGAAACCCGTTCGACCCGGCGTTCGAGCAACTGCCGGAAGTGCTGCCGATATTTCCGCTGACCGGCGTGTTGCTGCTGCCGGGCGGCCGGTTGCCGCTCAACGTCTTCGAGCCACGCTATCTTGCGATGTTCCAGGAGTCGCTGGCGGGCCACCGCCTGATCGGGATGGTCCAGCCGCGCCAGGCCGGTGGATTCGCGGGCGACGGATTGCCCGCCGACGGCGGCGCGCCGCCGGTGCAGGCAATCGGCTGCGCCGGCCGCGTCGTGTCGTTCGCCGAGACCCCCGACGGCCGGCTGATGATCACCTTGTCGGGCCTGATCCGCTTCGAGGTCGGTCGCGAGCTCGCGCTCCATAGCGGCTACCGGCGCGTGGTGCCCCGCTTCGAGCGCTTCCGCGCCGATCTCGACGATTCCGATCGTCCGTTCGAACTTGACCACGGCCGGCTGATGGCGGCGCTGCAGGCGTTTTTCCGCGCCCGCAAGCTGTCGACCGACTGGGACGCGCTGAAGAACGCCGGCAACGGCGATCTCGTCTCCTCGCTGGCGATGGTCTGCCCATTCGCGCCCGACGAGAAGCAGGCGTTGCTGGAAGCGGCGAATCCGGAGGCGCGCGCGCGCCTGCTGGTCGCCTTGCTGGAAATGGCTGCCATGGGTGGCGCCGGGCCGGCGGGTGGCTCGCGACACTGAGCCGTCCATGCTATAGGGGCCGCCAAGCGCCCGGAGTGTCGCACGATGAATTCGCCCCCTGCCGTCCCCGTTTCGCCCGCCGCTCGGCTGGGCATCGATCCGAAGCTGCTCGAGATCCTCGTCTGCCCGGTGACCCACGGGCCGCTGGAGGTCGATGTCGGGCGCGGCGAGCTGGTCAGCCGCAAGGCCGGCCTCGCCTACCCCGTGCGCGACGGCATCCCCATCATGCTCGCCGGCGAGGCTCGCCGGCTGGAGGACAAACCATGAGTGTCGCGACTTCCATGGAGCACGAAATCGACGCGGCCAAACATCCTTGGCCGGAAGAGGTGCGCCTGTTCCGCGACGAGGGCAGGCTGGAAATCGACTTCGACGATGGCCGCAAGATCAAGCTGTCGGCCGAATATCTGCGGGTCGAGAGCCCGTCGGCGGAAGTCCAGGGCCACGGCGCGGACCAGAAGAAGACCATCGCCGGCCGCCGCCACGTGCGCATCGACGCCATCGAGCCGGTCGGCAACTACGCCATTCGCCTGAAGTTCGACGACAAGCACGACACCGGCATCTTCACGTGGTCGTATCTCTACGAACTCGGCGTCAACCATCGCGAGAAATGGGATGCCTACCTCGCGGCCCTGCTCTATCGCGGCCTCAGCCGGGATCCGTGAGGAGCGAGGGCATCTACGCATCGCGATCATCGACAATGCGGATGAAAGCCGTTGCGCCGCAACAGGCTCTTCCCTTCCCCCGCTTGGGGGGTATGGTGCCCCGAAGGGCGGAAGGGGGTGGGTCGTGGTCAAGCACGCGGTCCCGGAAAGTTGCTCGCCTCGGCGAGAAGTTCCTACGTGGCAACGCGTTTCTCCCGCTGCCGATGCCGCCCACGTATCGACAGCCACCCCCTTCCGCCCCTTCGGGGCACCTTCCCCCGCCTCAGGGCCGCAAGCGGCCCGGGGGGGAAGGGAGTAAAAAGCAACGCCAACCGCCCTGGCCCGGCGCCCGCGGGAGCTGGGACCCGACGCCTCCGGGGAATCGACCGATGAAAATCCTGATCGCCGGCGGTGGTATCGGCGGATTGACGGCGGCGATGCGGCTGCGGGCGGCCGGCATCGACGTCGTCGTGTGCGAGGCGGTTCCCGACCTCAAGGCGCTGGGTGTCGGCATCAACCTTCAGCCCGGCGCCGTACGGATTCTCACCGGGCTCGGCCTGTTCGACGCACTCGACCGCATCGCCATCCGGACCAGGGAGCTGGTGTTCGCCAACCGGCACGGCCAGACCATTCTCGCCGACCAGCGCGGCCTCGATGGCGGCTACCCGTGGCCGCAATTCTCGATCCACCGCGGCGAGCTGCAGGTGTTGCTGCTCGACGCGGCGCGCGCGCGGCTGGGCGCCGGCAACGTCCAGCTCGGCCGCCGGCTGACGCGGTTCGAGACCGGTGCGGATGGTCGCGTGACTGCGTGGTTTGCCGACCGCGACGGCAATCCGGCCGGGACCGAGACCGCCGACGCGCTGATCGGCGCCGACGGCATCCACTCGACGGTGCGCTCGACGTTTTTCCCCGCCGAAGGCGCGCCCAAATGGTCGGGCGTCATGATGTGGCGGGGCGTCACCGAGGGCCTGCCCTATCTGTCGGGCCGCTCGATGGTGCAGGCCGGCCATCACAACCAGAAATTCGTCTGTTATCCGATCAGCCGGGCGCATGCGGACAACGGCAAGGCGCTGATCAACTGGATCGCGGACCTTTACCTCGGCGACGGGCCGCTGCCGCGACGCGAGGACTGGAGCCGGCGGGGCGACCCGAACGATATCCTGCCCGCCTTCGCGACGTGGAATTTCGGCTGGCTCGACGTGCCCGCGGTGATCCGGGGCGCCGGCGCGATCTACGAGTTCCCGATGGTCGATCGCGATCCGCTGCCGCGCTGGACGCACGGCGCGGTCACGTTGCTCGGCGACGCGGCGCACCCGATGTATCCGATCGGCTCCAACGGGGCCACCCAGGCGATCCTCGACAGCGAAGCGTTGCTGCGGGCGCTGACGTCGGGGGTGCCGGCCGCCGACGCGCTGCTCGCCTACGAGAAGGAACGTCTGCCGGTCACCGCCAGGATCGTCGAGAACAACCGCCGCCACGGCATGGACCGCATGCTCGATCTCGTCGAGGAGCGCGCCCCCGACGGCTTCACCGATATCGAAGCCGTGCTGCCGGCGGCGGAAATGGAAGCGATCGTCGGCGACTACAAACGCGCCGCCGCGATGGACCGCGAGTCGCTCGCGGCACTGGCGCGACGGACGTGAACAGGATCGAAACGACGGGGAAAGGTGGTGGCGTTTGGCCCCGGCCCCTAAGTCGCCGGGCGCCACCGGGTACCTGTATAGCCGCCGACGATGACGGAATTATGGCCGGCGGCACGACGGTCGCGACGGTGCACCCGTTGTTTCGGTCACCTTGTCGCCGGGACGTGCTCGCGGCCCGTCGGCATTCTTTTCCCTTCTCCCCCGAAGACGGCTTGGGCATCTACACATTTCGACGCACGACGGCGATGCACCCCCGCTGTCATCCCGAGCAAAGCGAGGGGCCCCGGATTCTTCACGCTCTCGCAAGGCTTCGACGCCGCGTTGGGGTCCCTCGCTGCGCTCGGGATGACACCGTTTTCGTGCTTCGGACAGTGCGTCGACCGTTGTGCGCGGTCGCTTTCCGCCTCGCCCCGAGATGTATGGATGCCCTAGCCGAAGACGGGGAAGAACGGAGGAGTGCGTCCATTGCCCTTTCCCGTCGTTCACCGCGCAAGCGCCTCGGACGACACGAAGGCATGGGAGACACCCCCATAGGCGCTAGGATAGCTGGATCTGAGCCTTCAAATTCCCTTCCCCCGCTGGCG
>CAMDVZ010000130.1 GCA_945878895.1 Caenispirillum bisanense
GGGATCGCCACGCCCAGCCTCGACGCGCTGATCGTCGAACGGCTGTCGCTGCGCCGCGACATCAAGCGGCTGCCGATTTTCGGTCTCGGCTGCGCCGGCGGCGTCACCGGTCTGGCGCGCGCCGCCGATCTCGCGCGCGCCGATCCGGACTCGCGCGTGCTGTTCCTCGCCGTCGAGCTCTGCGCGCTGAGCTTCCGCAAGAACGACATGACCCGCAGCAACATCGTGGCGACGGCGTTGTTCGGCGACGGCGCGGCTGGCACGATCCTGTCCTGTCGCGGCGAGGGGCCGCGCGTTGCGGCCGCCGGCGAATACACCTGGCCCGATTCGCTCGACGTGATGGGCTGGGACGTCGAGGAGGACGGACTCAAGGCGCGTTTCTCGCAGACCATCCCGACCGTGGTCGGCGGCGACTTCCGCCGCGTGTTGCTGGCGTTTCTGGAACGTCATGATTTGACGCCGGCGGACTTCGACGATTTTGCCTGCCATCCCGGCGGCGCCAAGGTGATCGACGCGCTTGAAATGTCGATCGGCTTGCCATCCGGCGCGCTGGTCGACAGCCGGTCGGTGTTGCGCGACTACGGCAACATGTCGGCCGTCACCGCGCTCTTCGTGCTGCAGCGGATGGGCGCGCGCGTCCAGCGCAACCGCACCCTGCTGTCGGCGATGGGGCCGGGCTTTTCCGCCACTTTCCTGGTGCTCGACGGACGATGAGCTGGCCGCTGCTCATCGTCGGCCTGGTGGCGTTGCAGCGGCTGGGCGAACTGGTCTGGGCCGAACGCAACACCTGCGCCTTGTTGCGGCGCGGCGCCGTCGAGCATGGCCGCGCCCACTATCCGCTGATCGTCGGGCTGCACGTCGCGTGGTTCGCGGCGATTCTGGCGACTCTGCCGGCGGACGCGAGGATTCACGGATTGCCGCTGGCGGGCATGATCTTCCTGCAGGCGATGCGGTTCTGGGTGCTGGCCTCGCTGGGACCGTGGTTCACCACCCGGATCGTCACGCTCGACGCGGCCCCGTTGGTGAAGCGCGGTCCCTATCGTTTCATGCGTCACCCCAACTACGCCGTCGTGGTGGGAGAGATCGCGCTGTTGCCGCTGGTGTTCGGTCAGGTCGCGGTCGCCATCGTCTTCACGATCCTCAACGCCGCCATGTTGGCGTGGCGCATCCGTGCCGAGAACGCGGCACTGGCGTCGCGCCGCTGAGACGAGCGCCGGATTGTTCCGGCGAACCAGCATTGCGACGATGGCGTGGAGCCATCGCTCGGGACGGCGTAGCATCGCGGCGTGAAAGCGACCGAGATTGGCCGCTACCCGGGAGCCCCGCCATGAGTCTCGATCTGCTGATCCGCAACGGCACCATCGTCGATGGTTCCGGTGGTCCACGCTTCCGCGCCGATGTCGGCGTGCGCGGTGGTCGCATCGTGAAAATCGGCCGCATCCGCGAGCCGGCGACCCGCACGATCGATGCCGACGGGTTGATCGTCTCGCCGGGCTTCATCGATGGCCATACCCACATGGATGCCCAGGTCGCGTGGGATCCGCTGGGGTCGTGCTCGTGCTGGCACGGCGTGACGTCGGTCGTGATGGGCAATTGCGGCTTCGCGCTGGCGCCCTGCAAGCCCGAGGAGCGCGAGTGGTACGCGCGCTGCCTGACCGCCGTCGAGGACATCCCGACCGAAGCCATCATGGGCGGCGTGACGTGGAGCTGGGAGAGTTTCCCGGAGTATCTGGCGACGGTCGACCGGCTGCCCAAGGCGATCAACTACGGCGCCTATGTCGGCCACTCCGCGCTGCGCATGTACGCGATGGGCAAGCGCGCCATGGACCAGCAGGCAACCGACGACGATCTCGCACGCATGAAAGCGATCGTGCGCGAGGCCATTCGGGCCGGCGCGATGGGATTCTCGACCTCGCGCTCGCCGACCCACACCGCGCCCGGCGACATTCCCGTGGCGAGTCGCAGTGCGTCGTGGGAGGAGGTCGACCAGCTGGCGGGCGTGATGACCGAGCTCGACGCCGGCATCTTCCAGATCGCGCCCGATACCTCGAGCGGCGCCAACCAGCGCCGGTTCCTCGAACGGCTCAAGCGCATCGTGCTCGAATCGGGCCGGCCGACGATGTTCGGCACCATCTCGACGCGCCAGGGCGAGGCGCCCAATCCGTGGCAGTACCAGACGCAATGGCTCGACGAGGTCGCCGCCGCCGGTGGCCGCATCTGGGGCCAGACCACGACGCGCTCGATCAACGCCATCTTCTCGATGAAATCCTATCTGCCGTTCGACGTGCTGCCGGCGTGGAAGGCGGTGCGTTCGTTGCCCGTCGCGGAGCAAAAGCGCCGTTTCGCCGACCCCGAGGTGCGTCGCGCCCTGGTGGCAGCCGAGGCCGCGATGAAGCCGCGCGACAACGTCTTCCAGGGTGGCGGTGCCGCGACCACCGATCCGCGCAAGCCCGACTACGCCAACCTCTTTGCGCTCGATGGCGTCGACTGGGACGATCCGACCGTCGAGGAGGTCGCGCGCCGCCGCAACGTGCATCCCGTCGAGGCGTGCCTCGATCTGATGATCGCCGACGAGAACCAGATTTTCGTCCAGCCCATCGTCAACGAACGGCCCGACGAGGTGCTCGGGCTGCTCAGGCATCCGCGCACGCTGGCGACCTTCTCGGATTCCGGCGCCCACGTGGCGCAGGAAATGGGCTCCTCGCTGCAGACCCACATGCTGAACTACTGGGTGCGCAAACGGCAGGCCTTCACGCTCGAGGAAGCCGTGCGGATGCTGACCTTCGACAATGCCTCGGCGTGGGATCTGCACGACCGTGGCCTGGTGCGACCTGGCATGGTCGCGGACCTGCTGGTGTTCGACGAAGCCAATGTGCGACCGGCCTTGCCGACCGTGCAGACCGACCTGCCCGGCGGCGCCCGCCGGCTCGTCCAGAAAGCCGAGGGCATCGTCGCCACCATCGTCGGCGGCGCGGTCACGCTGGAGAACGGCGCCAGCACCGGCGCCATGCCGGGTCGGCTGCTGAAGGGGACGTACGGGCGGGAAGGGTGAGTCGGCATCGACGGTGTGGAGCATTGATAGTGGCATCATTCGATGCGATATTCATGCCTGTTGAATGGAGTATCGCAATGCGTACCACCGTCGCGCTTGACGACGACCTTCTCGCGAAGGCACGGGAGTACACCGGCCTGACGGAGACGCCGGCTCTTCTCAGAGCGGCGCTCAAAGCCTTGATCGAACGCGAAGCGGCTCGGCGGCTGGTATTGCTCGGTGGTAGCGATCCCATGATCGGCAAGCCACCGCGGCGGCGGCGACCGAAGGTGACTCGGCCGATGGCCGCCTGAGCAGCCCGTTCGATGGTTCTGGTCGACACGTCGATATGGATCGACCATGTCCGGTCCGGAGACCGGGCACTCGGTGCTCTGCTCGATGACGACAACGTCCTGATGCATCCTTTCGTGCTTGGAGAGTTCGCCCTGGGGACGCCCGCGCGCCGTGGCGCCGTTCTCGCCACCCTTGCGGACATCCCACGCGCGACGATGGCGACCGACGCCGAGGCGATGGCGTTCATCGAGCGCTTCGCTCTGTATGGTCGTGGAATTGGTTATGTCGACGCGCATCTTCTCGGTTCGACGTTGCTAACAGTCGGCGCGCGGCTCTGGACGCGCGACCGCAGACTGCGGGACGCCGCTGATCGACTGGGTGTTGCGTTCGACGGCCACGCTTGAGGGCAGGGCGGACCGTCGCGGATCCGTCGCGCGTTCAGTCGGGCGTCGGACTTGCCGCGCGCCGGTCGTGGTTCCACGTGTATAGCCCGCTGCCGACGATGACCGCCGCTCCCAGCAAGGTCCAGCCATCGGGAATGTCGCCGAACACCAGCGCGCCCAGTACCGTCGCCCATACCAGCAGCGTGTAGCTGTAGGGCTGCACGGAACCAGCTTCGGCGAAGTCGAGCGCCTTGATCAGCGCGTAGTGGGCGAGGGCGCCGACCAGCGCGATGGCGACCAGCAGGCTCCAGCCAGGAGCGTCGGGCCAGCGCCATTGCAGCGGGCCGGTCAGCGTGGTGGCGGCGAGTGCCACGAAGGCCGACCAGACCAGCGTGGTCTCGGGCGGATCGTCGCGCGAGCACAGGCGCACGAGGATCTGGTAGCCGCCCCATAGCGCCGCACCCAGCAGCGGCAGCAGCAGCGTCCAGTCGAGTTTCTGGAATCCCGGCCGCACGATCAGCACCACGCCGACGAAGCCGGCGCCGACGGCGATCCAGCGCGCTGTACCCGCGCGTTCGCCGAGGAACAATACCCCGAGCGCGATCACGATGAGCGGCGACGTGGCGGCGATGGCATGCGTGTCGGCCAGCGGCAGATAGGCGAAGGCGAGCACAAACACCGCGCTTTCGACCACGGCCAGCAGCGCGCGGCCGCCTTGCAGCCACGGGCGGCGGGAGCGGGCGGCCGACCGCAGGCCTGTCCGGCGCACCACGAACCAGGCGAAGGCGCAGAATATGGCGTAGCGGATCCACAGCACCTGGGTGATGGCGTAGTCGGCCACGATCCACTTGCTCATCGCGTCCATGCTGGCGAAGCCGAACATGGCCAGCACCGTGAACAGGGCGCCGAGCGCGGGACGGCTCGGCCGTGGTCCGGGGGGCGCAGGCATGGCGCGCGAGACTTGTCGGAGCGCGGCGCGTCGCCGTGGCGCTACGCCGCCACGGGATCGACCGGCCCGACGATGCCCTCGGCCGCTTCGATCACCTCGCCGGCGTCGAGGCAGAGGTCCTCGCGAAAGCGCGAGGCCTTGATCTGCACGCCTGTGCGCAGGTTGCCGTGGCGGCCGACCGGCACCTGGAGGGCCGGGATGCCGAGCACCGGCGCGATCAGGCAGGCGCGTAGGGACTCGAGTACCTTGGCCTTGCCGGCCGGCGTCGTGTCCTGGTCTTGCGGCGGCGGCAGATCCGCAAGCGTCGGCATGACGACCAGCGGCCAGGATTCGAGGAACGTCAGCCAGTGTTGCAGCGACAGGTCGCGTTGGCCTAGTGCCGCCATGTAGCCGGCGAGATCGGTCGGCGGGAACTGCGTCATCCAGGCCGTCATCGAGCCGCGGGTCTTGTCGTCGGCGTGTTCCCTGACGCGCGGCCACAGCGCGCCCAGCACGTCGGTGACGCCGATCTTGTGCCAGGTGTCGATGATGGTCTCGATGTCGGGTGGCATGACCTCCTCGACCGCGTAGCCGGCGCGCTGGAGGTGGCGTCCGGCACGGCGGACCGCTTCGGCCTGGGCGGGGTGGGTGAAGCCGCCGGGCAGTTCCGGCACCAGCGCGACCTTGATCGGACGCGGTGGTGCCGGACCGACCAGCGGCGCGTCGACCCAGCGCGTGTCGCTGCGGTCGGCGGCCGACATGGCCGCGAATGCCAGGCGCGAATCGCGCACCGTGCGGGTGAGCGGGCCTTGCACCGCCATCAGCTGGGCGCCCAGCGGACGCGCCACCAGCGCGCTCGGATTATAGGCGGCGATCCGGCCGAGGCTGACGCGCAACCCGACGACGCCGCAGCAATAGGCCGGCGCCCGCACCGAGCCCGCGATGTCGTTGCCGTGCGCGATGGCACCGATGCCGCTGGCGACCGACGCGCCGGCCCCGCCGCTGGAACCACCGGGCGAGATTGCGCGATCGAGCGGGTTCCAGGTTTTGCCGTGCAGGGCGTTGTCGGTGAAGATGCGCATCGAGAAGGAGGGCGTGTTGGTGCGCCCGACGATCACCGCGCCGGCCTGCTTCAGGTTGGCGACGACCGGACTGTCCTCGGCCGCGATGTTGTCCTTGAGCGCCGGCACGCCGTTGTCGTTGGGATGACCGGCCTGGTCGACGTTGACCTTGGTCGTGACGGGCACGCCGTGCAGCGGTCCGACGATCTCGCCGCGCGAGCGGGCCTGGTCGAGGCGGTCGGCGGTCGCGAGTGCTTCCTCGTCGAGTGGCCGCACGACGGCATTGAGCGTCGGATTGACGGCGTGCATGCGCGCCAGCGTCGATTCGGTGACCTCGCGCGCCGACACCTGGCCGAGCCGGATCATGCGCGCCAGATCGGTGGCGTCCAGTTTCCACAATTCCATCGCGCGATCTCCAGTCAGGTCGCGTTCGCGGCGGCTAGGGCCGCAGAACCGCGCGCGTCACCGAGTACGTGCCGCCGCCCCACGAGGGAACGTAGGTCATCTTGATGCCGGCACCGCCGGTCACGACCGGATGAATGTCGGCGGCCGAGCGCGCGATGCGGCCGATCTCGGCCGACGGTCCGGACGCGTCGCCGGGACCATCGTTGCCGGCGGTCGGCGCGGCACCCGGCGGCGGCTCGAAGCGGCGTTCGTAGAGGTAGTGCTGGATTCCGGCGACATCCATGCCCTGGCGCTTGAGCAGCTCGACGATCTCCGGCGGCAGCAGCACGATCTGCTCGCAGCGCGCCGGTTTGCGCGCCGCACCCGACACGGTGACGGCCGAGGCCATGGCGGTGGCGACGGGGCCGAGGATCATCTCGGGGCTGTCCCAGTTGCCCCAAGGCAGCAGTTCCGCGGTCCCCGACACGCCGAGCACGGTCACGACGTCGTTGTCGGCGGAGAAGCCGCGTCGCACGTGCAGCGGCGGCAGCATCGCGTCGGCGTTCTCGGCGAAGCAGAAGGTGTACTTGCCGGGCTGGCCCATGGTCGCCATGTCGCCGATTTCCGGCCGGGCGCCCGCGACGTTGCGCAGCACGAGCGACAACGCGCGGCCGATGCAGGCGTTGGCGCGGTTGCCCGGCCCAAGGCAATTGGTGCCGGCGTTGAGACCGAGCCTCGCGGCGATCGGGCCATGCACGATCATCGCGACCCAGGCCGTGCCGGTCGTGGTGGCGAGGCCCAGCAGGTTGAAGGAGGGATCGAGGCAGGCTTCGGCGGCCGTCAGCACCAGCGGCAGTTCGGCCGGCCGGCAGCCCGCGAGGACGCACTGATAGGCGACTGCCGCCGCGGTCAGATCGCCGAACAGCGGCGGCATCTCGCCATGCGAGCGATCGGGATCGTTCACGCCCGCCAGCATCGCGTCGAGGCGGCCGCGGGTCGGTGGCACCATCGGCAGACCATCGCTCAGCTCGGCGGCTTCGAGCGCCGTCTGGGCGTCTTCCCAGCTGGTTGCCGGATCGATGACCGGCCAGTCGCCCCAGTCCCGCACCGACTCAGGCGCCCGTCTTGATGCGCACGGCGCTGGCGGTGGTGCCGCCGAACGAGGGCACGAAGGCGGAGTGTTTGCCGGGGCCGCCGGCGACCAGGATGTGGATGTCCTCGGGAGTAGGCGCGATCATGTAGTGATCGTCCTTCGGGAAATGATCGGCGTTGGCGTAGCTCTCCTGGTTTTCCTTCGAGATCCGGGAGATATGTACCCGCGAGCGCCGGTGCAGTTCCGCCTGCATGCTCTCGATGGTGAAGCCGTCGCGGTGCAGGGTGGTGGCGTGCTCGGGTCCGAGGATCACGAACATCGGTCCCTTGCCATAGACCGTGTTGGCGCCGGGTTGGCCCATGGTGCCGGCGATCGTGGTCAGCAGGCCATCGCCGGTGTTGCTGCCGTGGTCGTTGATGTTGTGGGGCGCTTCGCCGGCCATGACCGTCACGACGCTGTCGGTGGCCGCGAAGCCACGCCGCACGTGGTAGGGCTCCCACGGGCTTTCTTCCTCGTTCTCGCCGAAGCAGAAGGCGTACTTGGAAGGCGAGCCCTGGGTCGAGCGGTCCATCTCGCCGGGCTTGGCGCCCCCGACGTTGAGCAGGATCAGCTGCAGCGCGCGGCCGATGGTGGCATTGGGACGCCAGCCCTGGCCGAAGCAGTTCGAGCCGAAATTGATGCCGAGCGAATGGCGGATCGGGCCGCTGATCAGCATCATCTGGGCGCAGGGGTGCGTCGTCGCCAGGGTGCCATGGAGATTGTAGTCGGGGTGCAGCACGGCGCGCAGGGCGGCGACCACGGCCGGAAAATATTCGGGCCGGCAGCCGGCCATGACGGCGTTGGCCGCGAGGCTCTGCATGGTCGGCACGATGCGGCGCGGCGAGACGGCGTCGAAGGGTTCGTTGTCGCCGTGGACGGCCGCGACCATGCGTTCGACGGCGGCCTGGGTAGGCACCGCCATCGGCATGCCGTCGCCCCAGCCATTCTTCATGGCGAGGTCGTTCCAGGTTTCGAAGTCCGGTTCGCCGACGTCGATCAGTTCGGCTTCTGAAGTATCTGACATGTCGAGGTTTTCCGGCGCGATTCGATGGAAGAAAGGGCATGCTGGACGGCGATTCGGGGAGCGCCGGTAGTTCCGCCTGGCAGAACTACCGGCGTCCTTCGATCAGAGACCGACGGCCCCCTGGAGGCCTGCCGTGGCGGTGTCGATGCGTTCGGCCAGCTCGGCGGCGTTGAGGCCACCGATCGGGTGTTTGACGACGATCAGGCGCGGCGTGATCTTGCGGGCCTTGGCCTGGGCGAGCACCAGCGACTTGAAGGTTTCGGTGGCGATCACGTAGGCCGTGACGCCCATTTTCTCGAGTTCGACGCTGTCGTGGAAACTCCACGATGAACAGGAGCCTCAATCCGCGATGGCGAGGAGAGCCGCCTTGTACTTGCCCGCGACGTTTTTCATGACGTCGGCGGGAGCCGGCTGGCTGGCGCTGTTCTTGTAGACGAAGTCGATGTTGTCGACCCGGCGGAAAGCGCCGAGTTTGGCGCGGATGCCCTCCAGCAAGTCCTTGGCGTTGGGCTTGGAATTGGAGAACAGCGCGATGGCGTCCTCGCGCCAGTCCACCGGCAGCAGCGAGATGGTCTCGCCGCCGGACAGTGACCGGCCAAAGGTCGGATTCACGACGAGCATGTTGGGGCCTCCCTTGGTCACACCCGGGCGGACTCTGGGTGTCCGGACCGCCCTTGGCAAGCGTTGCGACGCGCTGCTGTCGCGTGGCGGACCGCGCCGTGGCAGAGGCCCGACAACCGGCCGGTCGTGGCGACGGCGCGGGGTGCTTCGACGCTCCGATATCCATCGGCGCCATTGGCGATCCGGGACCCGGGCGTCGGGGCGCCGTGGCCGGGACCATCCGGCATCGACCCGATGGCGCGGGACGGCCGGCTTGATCGGGACCGGGGCGGTTCCCATATGCGGCGAGGTACGACGCGGCGCGAGTGCGCCGACGCACCGGATCGGCGCCGCGCCGGGGGTTGGCGGTTCCGGCCGAAAATCGCCCCGGAACGATATTGACAGACTAGTCGGGTTGGTTTAAGTATCTTTCCATACAGTGGCGAGAGGTCCATGCGGCCCCACCCCGGCGGGGCGCTGCCGTCGTTTCCGCCGTCCAACAACCCGAACCCAGCATTCCGAACCGCGATCCCTGAAGGGCCGTGGCGCTTTCGCTCGCCCACGTCCCGTCCGCTTCCGGTCGGCGGCGCGCGCGGGCGATCCCGAAACCGGTAACCGAAAGGACACCACCATGCAGTCGATCGCCATCCCGCCCGACCGCCAACGGGCGCGAGCATCGCCGCGCGGCTCACGCCATCGCGTGCAGGTACGCCACCGCCGCGCGGCCGGCGTTCTCGCCGTCGGCCAGCGCCTCGACGATCCGTTCGGCAGCGCCCGCCCGCGCGTCGCCGGCGGCGAACAGGCCGATCTCCGACGTGGACCCGACACCATCGATCACGAGCGCGCCGTCGCCGTCGCGGGCGGCACTGCCGGGTGCCACGGCAGTGGCTGGCCGCCGGTCGGTGTAGACGAACACGCCGGTCGCCTCGAGCGTCCGCGCGCCGCCTGCGTCGACGATGGCGACCCGCTCGACACCATCGTCGCCGGCCAGCCCGACGATCCGACCGGCGAGGGCGGTCAGGTTGTCGAGCCCGTCGAGCGCGCCGGCCGGCACCGGACCGTCGACCACCAGCGTCACCCCCGCGGCGACCGACGCCAGGTCGACGGCTTCCTGGATCGCCCAGCCATCGGGGCCGGCGACCACGACGTTCTTGCCCGCGTAGAGCGGTCCGTCGCAGGCAGCGCAATGCGACAGACCGCGGCCCTCGTAGTCGGCCTCGTTGGCGAGTCCCAGCGTGCCCTTGGCGAGGCCGGTGGCCACGATCACGGCGCGCGCGTCGTGCGCCTCGTCGTCGGTGGCGACGGTCCATGGACCATTGCCCGTCACGCCAGTGGCCTCGGCGAACACCAGCTCGGCGCCGGCCCCCATCGCCTCGTCGAGCAGGGCGGCCGCGAAATCGCCGCCGGACATTCCGGCGGCACCGGCGGGAGCGTGGTGGATCGTGCCGAGATTCATCGTCTCGCCGCCCGGTCCCATGCGCTCGATCACCGCGCAAGACAGACCCCCGGCCGCGACGACCCGCGCCGCCGCGAGGCCCGCCGGCCCGGCCCCGATCACCACCACGTCCCACCGTCGCGCCATGCCACCACTCCCGGAAATGCTCGTGCGGCGCCTATCGCACGGCCGGCTGCGCGGAGTCGAAACGATTCAGCCGTGACCGCCGCGCGAGCTCGACGGATCGGGGATATCTCCGGCGGGCGGGTATGGTCGAAGCAACGGGCAAACTTGCCGCGGTGGTCAACCGCTTTCCGGGAAACCGGTGGGATGATAGCGTCGTGGCCGGTCCACGGGCCTGTTCCGGGACCGTTGGTCGAAACACGATCCTCGCAGGGTAGTCAGCAATGTCCGTGGAGTCCGTCATCGCGTCCTTCGCCGCCGGTTCGGGCAATGGCGCGTTTCCCCATCTGAGCCGCGACGAGGTGCTGCTGGGCATCCGCAACCGGCTCGCCGATCCCGACAAGATCGATCAGGGCGACGCCAGCCTCTGCGGCCCCGCCAGCTTCCTCTACTGCGTGCTACGCGACCGACCGGAGGCCTGGGTGACCTACGTCACCCAGCTGTACCTGAAGGGCAACGCGCGTATCGGCGGACTGGAAGTCACGCAGTCGAAGGATTGTCGCAACGCCAGACCGACGGGGATCAGGGCGGTGGACTGGGTGGCTCTCGCCAGCCTGCGCGACTCCGAGAATATCGTGTTCGACTACCAGGCTTCCTCCAACCAGGTTGCCGGCATCACCATGCCGGGCAAGCTTGCGAGCTGGTTCGAGCGGGCTGGCTACAAGCA
>CAMDVZ010000131.1 GCA_945878895.1 Caenispirillum bisanense
GATCCGCGCCGACATCGATTGCGACAAGCAGGCCGCCATCATCCTCGGCGCGCTGCGCGGACTGGTCATCGAACATCTCATGGGCGACGCGACGACCGACCTCGACGCCATCCGCGACGCGCTGATCGGACTCGTGCGCGCCACGCAGGCCGCCACGCCATCGAAACGACCCCGCCGCGCGGGGAGCGCGGGATGAACCGCACCTGGACCGATCCGCGCATCCCGGCACCAGAGCGTTGCGTGCTGCGCGATCTCATCGACGCAAGCGCCGCGGCGACGCCCGACAAGGTGTTCGTCCGGTTCGCCGACGGCCAGGAGTGGACGCATCGCGATCTGCGCGTCCGCGTGGCGCGGGCGGCAGCGGGGCTTCAGGGGCTGGGTGTCCGGCAGGACGATCTTGTCCTCAGCTGGCAGCCGAACGGGCCGGAAGCCCTGCTCGCGTGGTTCGCGCTCAACTATCTCGGGGCCGTCTACGTGCCGCTCAATCTCGCCTGGCGCGGTCGCCTGCTGGAATACGCAATCCGGCTGGCCGGCGCGCGGCTGATCGTCGTCCACGCCGGCTTGCTGCCGCGGCTGCGCGAAATCGACCGCGGCGGCCTGGCGGACGCCGTCGTGGTGGGCGGCGCGGCCACCGACGTTCCCGACGGGCTCGCGCCGCACGACGCCGGAATCCTGCATGCCGACAGGCCCGACCCCTCGCCACCGGCGCGGCGCATCATGCCCTGGGACACCCAGAAGGTGATCTACACCTCGGGCACGACGGGACCATCCAAGGCCGTTCTCTGTTCCTATCTGCAGGGTGCTGCCTGCGCCCACGCGCTCGACGCCATCGACGCGACCGACCGCAACCTCGTCAACCTGCCGCTGTTCCATGCCGGCGGCACGGGGGCGGTCAACCGGATGCTGGTGAAGGGCGGCTCGATCGCGCTGGTCGAGTCGTTCGAGACGCGTACTTTCTGGGACACGGTCCGGCGTACCGAAACGACGTGCCTCACGCTGCTCGGCGCCATGGTCCCGTTCCTGATGAAGGAGCCGCCCTCGCCGCGCGACCGCGACCATCCGCTGCGCAAGGTGGTGATGGTACCGCTCGCCGACGATTCGCGGGCGTTCGGCGAACGCTTCGGCGTCGCCGTCTACACCACGTTCAACATGACCGAGACGTCCTGGCCGCTGGTGTCGGGCCGCGATCCGGCGACGCGCGGCACCTGCGGCCGCCCCCGGCCCGGCGTCGAGGCGCGTCTGGTCGACGCCAACGATTGCGAGGTCGCGCCCGGCGTGGTCGGCGAACTGATCCTGCGCACCGACACCCCCTGGGCCATGAACCACGGCTACCATGGCGACCCCGAGGCGACCGTGCGGGCCTGGCGCAACGGCTGGTTCCACACCGGCGACGCCTTCCGGCGCGACGAGAGCGGCGACTTCTTCTTCGTGGACCGCATGAAGGACGCGATCCGCCGGCGCGGCGAGAACATCTCCTCGTTCGAGGTCGATGCCGAGATCGGTGGCCATCCCGACGTGCGCGAAGTCGCGGTGGTCGGCGTGCCGTCCGAACACGGCGAGGACGACGTGCTGGCCGTGGTGGCGCCGGTCGCCGGCCACGTCGTCGACCCCGTCGCCCTGCTCGGCTACCTGCGGCCGCGCATGGCCTACTTCACGCTGCCGCGCTAAGTCCGCATCCTGCCCGAGCTGCCCAAGACCCCGACGCAGAAGATCCAGAAGCACCTGCTGCGCGCCGACGGCGTCACGTCCGACACTTGGGACCGCGAGGCGGCCGGCATCCGCATACGACGCGAACGATTGACGTGAGCCGCGGCGCCCGCGCGCCCACAGGGAGAGAGAAACGATGACCGACACGACACCGACGATGCGGGAGCTGATCGAGGGCATCGAGCGCGCTCGCCGTCCGCTGTTCGACGAAGCCCGCCCCGAGGCGATGGCGAAGCTCGCCGCGCGCGGCCGGGCAAGCGCGCGCGCCCGCATCGCCAGCCTTGTCGATCCCGGCTCGTTCGACGAGTTGGGGCCTCTGGTCGTGTCGCGCGACGAGACCGATCCGGCCAAAGCGCAGGCCACGCGCGCGGCCATCCCGGCCGACGGGGTGGTGGTCGGCACCGCCCGGATCGATGGCCGACCGGTGGTGCTGATGTCGCAGGATTTCAGCGCCCAGGGCGGCAGCGTCGGGCCGATGGGCAGCGCCAAGACCCACCGCGCGCTGAAAATCGCCATCGCCGAGGGATGCCCGCTGGTGATGCTGCTGGACGGCGGCGGTCACCGCATCCAGGGCGGCCAGGACTCCCGCCATTTCGCCGCCGCCAACGGCTTCTTCCACGACGTGGCGCGCGCCTCGGGCTGGATCCCGATGGTCGCGCTGATGCTGGGCGCCGGATTCGCGGCACCCACCAACTACGCCGGCATGGCCGATTTCGTGGTGATGGTGCGCGGGCTCTCCACGATGGGACTCGCCGGACCCGCCCTGGTGAAAGCCGCGACCGGCGAGGAGATCGACGTCGAGGCACTGGGAGGGGCCGAAATCCAGGTCGACCGCCAGGGCATGGCCGATCTCGGCGTCGCGAGCGAGGATGCAGCGATGGCCGCGGCACGGCGATATCTGTCGTACCTGCCGTCCAATGCCCGCGCCGCCGTGCCGGTTTCGGACGCCGGGGACACGACGTCGCGACTGCCGGACGCGATCCTCGATCTCGTCCCGGTGTCGACCCGCAAGGCCTACGACGTCCGCAAGGCCCTGGCCGCCATCGCCGATCCCGACAGCCTGTTCGAGCTGAAGCCGACCTTCGCGCGCAACATCGTCACGACGCTGGCCCGGCTGGGCGGTCGCCCGGTCGGCTTCATCGCCAACCAGGCGCAGCGGCTGGGCGGCATGCTCGACACCAACGCCTGCGACAAGGGCGCCCACTTCATCGCGCTGTGCGACGCCTTCGGCATCCCGCTGGTGTCCTTCATCGACGTGCCGGGCTTCGCCATCGGCTCGGCGGCGGAACGCACGACGCTGGGCCGGCGCAGCGCCAAGCTGATCTACGAGTGGGGCCACGCCAGCGTGCCGCGCGTGTCGATCGTGCTGCGCAAGGGCTACGGGCTGGGTTACTTCGCGATGGCCGGCGGCCGCAGCTTCGCCGCCGACGCCAGCCTCGCCTGGCCCAGCGCCGAGATCTGCGCCATGTCGATCGAAGGCGCCATCGACGTGGCCTTCCGCAAGGAATATCTCGCCGCGCCCGATCCGGCGGCACGACGCGAGGAAATGATTGTCGAAACGAAACGCCGCGTGAACGCATTGCGCGCCGCCGAAGGCTTCGGGATCGACGACATCGTCGATCCCCGCGACACCCGCCGCCGCCTGATCGCGATTCTCGCCCGCGCCGCCCCGCGCCGTCCCGCGGACCATCCCCCGAAGTTCCGCTCGATCATGCCGATCTGAGGGTGGCGCCAAGGGCAATCGGGTAAACGCCGTTCCGGCTCTGGAGCAGCTGTCGCGTCGACGAAAACCTTGCTGCTGTCGCACCGTCCGGGAGCGCGCCACTCCGATGGCGCTCATGGCGTGCGTCATCGACAACCCACACGACGGCGAAGATGCGCCACTGGAGTGGCGCGCTCCCCGATTTTACCGTTTCCGCCGAGGCTTGTACCGATTCGAAGCCGCGCCGATGTCCCGGCGCGACCTTCGCCCGATTGCCCCGCAGCGGCGACTCGGCCCGGTAACGCCGGCCCGCAGCCTGTGCTAGGCAGACGCCGATGTCCCCGCCATCGGCCCCCTCCACCGATCCAAGACGCCGTGCCGCGCTTGTCGTGTCTGCCGGCGCGACATGGCGCGACGTCGACGGCAAGGTCGAGCGTCTGACCGCACCGGCCGCCGCCGCTCGTCTCGCGATGGCGCGACCGATCGTCTGCCATGCGCCCGACACGGCGGCTCGACTTGGCCTCGCGGACGCCGACGGCTTCGACATCCTCGAACTTTTCGCGTTCGTGCGGCCCGCCCGCTTTTGCGTGCCGACCGTCGTTGGCCTTTGCGAATCGCTCGACTTTCCACGCCCGGCGACGCCCGAGGACGAAGTCCGCGCCCTCCCCTTGCTCGCCGAGGCCTTGCTCGACGAACTGGCGGCGGGCCCGACCGACGACGACTCCTGCCTGCGCACCGCCCAACGCATGGCGACCGGCGGCTGGTCGTGGGGACCCGCGGTGCTGCAGGCGCTGCGATCGGCGCCGGACGCCGCGGCGCCGCGTGGCTTCTCGGGCCTCGACGCGTGGAAGCGATTGCCGGCGTGGGAGGACGACGCCCCGGCGACGCCGCCACGCGACCAGCCCGTGCAGCCCGCCGAAGCGCGCGAACGGCTTGCGGCGATGCTGTCGCGGGGTGACCGCCTTTCCGAGCCACGCCCCGCGCAGGGCGACTATGCCTCGGCGGTGTCGCTCGCCTTCCGGCCGCGCGACCGCGAGGACGAGCCGCACGTCGTGCTCGCCGAAGCCGGCACCGGCACCGGCAAGACTCTGGGATACGTCGCGCCCGCCAGCCTGTGGGCCGAACGCAACGGCGCGCCGGTCTGGATCGCGACCTACACCCGCAATCTCCAACGCCAGATCGACGTCGAACTCGACCGGCTGCACGTCGATCCGGTCGTCAAGCGCACCAAGGTGGTGATCCGCAAGGGCCGCGAGAACTATCTCTGCCTTCTGAACTACGAGGAGGCGGTGCAGCGCGCCCGCGCCAATCCCGGCAACGCCATCGGCCTCGGGCTTCTGGCGCGCTGGATCGCGGCGACCCGCGACGGCGACATGCTGGGCGGCGATCTGCCGGCCTGGCTCGGCGACCTGATCGGCCGCGGACGCTTGTCCCGGTTGGCCGACCGCCGCGGCGAGTGCGTGTACGCCGGCTGCGATCACTACCGACGCTGCTTCGTGGAGCGCACGATCCGCCGTGCCCGCCACGCCGATATCGTCGTGGCCAACCATGCGCTTGTCATGATCCAGGCCGCGATGGGCGGACTCGACGACGCCACCCGCCCGACCCGCTACGTCTTCGACGAAGGCCATCACCTCTTCGATGCCGCCGATTCGGCCTTCGCGGCCCACCTGACCGGCGTGGAGACGTCTGACCTGCGGCGCTGGCTTCTGGGTTCGGAAGGACGCGCCGGCAGCCGGGCGCGCGGCCTCGAACGCCGGGTCGCCGAACTCGTGACCGACGACGAGACCGCGCAACGCGCGTTGCGCGCACTGCTCGTCGCGGCGCTGATCCTGCCTTCGGCGAACTGGCAGACGCGCATCGTCGATGGCACCACGCTGGGTCCCGTCGAGGATTTCCTGGCGCTGGTGCGCCAGCAGCTTCTGGCGCGGACCGCCAACGACGACAGTCCCTACGGTATCCAGTGCGACACCAACCCGCCGGTCCCCGGTCTCGTCGAGGCCGCGCGGGCGTGCGCCGACGGGCTGGAGGATATCCTGCGACCGGCGACGGCCTTGTCGAAACTGCTGCTGGAAACGATCGACCGCGACTCCGACAAGCTCGACACCGCCCAGCGCAACCGGCTGGACGGCGTCGCGCGCGCTTTGCGCAACCGCTGCCAGTACTCGCTCGGCGCCTGGATCGCGATGCTGCGCCGTCTCGACAGCGACACGCCGCCCGCTTTCGTCGACTGGTTCGCGCTCGAGCGATCCGATGGGCGCGAGCACGACATCGGCATGTACCGCCACTACATCGACCCGATGGAACCCTTCGTGGCCGCGGTGGTCAAACCCGCCCACGGCGTCGTGGTGACCTCGGCGACCTTGCGCGACTGGACCGGCGCCAACGATCCGCCGCCCTCGCCGGCCATCGTCGGTGGCGATCTCGAATCGGCGGACTGGAGCGCCGCGGAAGCACGCACCGGTGCCATCCATCTCGCCCGGCCGGCGTTGCGGGCATCGGTCGCCTCGCCGTTCGACTACGGCGCCAACACGCGTGTCTTCGTCGTCACCGACGTGGCGCGCGATTCGACAACCCAGGTCGCGGCCGCCTACCGGGAGCTCTTTCTCGCCGCCGACGGCGGCGCGCTGGGCCTGTTCACCGCCATCGGCCGCCTGCGCGCGGTCCATCGCCAGATCGCGCCGGCGATGGAGGAACGTGGTATCGCGTTGCGCGCGCAGCATGTCGGAGGCATGGACGCGGCGACCCTGGTCGATATCTTCCGGGCCGAGGAACGCTCGTGCCTGCTCGGCACCGACGCGGTGCGCGACGGCGTCGATGTTCCCGGACGGTCGCTGCGTCTGATCGTCTTCGACCGGGTGCCGTGGCCGCGGCCCGACATCCTCCATCGCGCCCGCAAGGAGGCGCACCGCGCCGCCGGCAACCCGCCGACCGCCTACGAGGACATGCTGACGCGTTTCCGCATCAAACAGGCGTTCGGCCGCCTGGTGCGGCGCGCCGACGACAAGGGCGTGTTCGCGATGCTCGACAACCGGCTGCCCTCGCGCCTGTTGTCGGCTTTTCCGCCCGGCGTTGCCGTCGCGCGTGTCGGCCTCGCGGAGGGCGTGCGCGAAACCCGGGCCTTCCTTCGCGGCGAAGCCGCCGCGTTGAATCCCGATATCAGCCGCTAGCGGGTCATCGCGTTGCCGGCGATGCCCATGGTCTTCTTGATGTCGTCGTAGTGCTTCGTGATGCCGTCGAGGTCGGTGTATTTGTGGATGTCGGCGATGGCCGGCGGCAGCGGGCCGACATGTTTGGCGTACATCGGCGGACCGAACTTGACGACGCCGAAGGCGGCGCCGGCGACAAGTGCCTTGATGAGCAGGCCTTTGAGGAAACCGAGGATCATGAACATCTCCCGAATTGGCGAGGCCGCGATTCCAGCGCTTCGCCCGTAGTTAATATATTACGTAAACAACATCCTATAATTATCTGTTATCAAAAGAATATTCAACAAAAAAAGCCGGCCCAAAGGCCGACTTCCGTCCGCGCGAGCTGGCGTTATTTCTTCAGCAGGTCGCGAATCTCGGCCAGCAGTTCCTGCTCGCGCGAGGGCGGCGACGGTGCCGCGGGTGTCGCCGGCACGGCGGCGGCATCGTCCTTCTGCTTCATCCGGTTCATCGCCTTGATTACCATGAACAGGATCCAGGCGATGATGATGAAGTTGACGGTGATCGTGATGAAGGTGCCGTAGCCCAGCGTCGCACCGGCTTTCTTCGCGAGGTCGTAGGTGGCGGCGCCCGACGCGGCCTTCGACAGACCCACGAAGTAGTTGGTGAAATCGAGGCCGCCGAACAACGCGCCGACGATCGGCATGAAGATGTCGTTGACCAGCGACTCGACGATCTTGCCGAAAGCGGCGCCGATGATCACGCCGACGGCCAGATCGACGACGTTGCCCTTCATGGCGAATTGTTTGAATTCCTTCAGCATCGCGGTTTCCCCTTTGTCGGTCGACCGCCGCGACCGGCGCGGCGGCGCGCCTGCTTCGCGGACGCGGTATCCGGCTTAATCCTTTTGGACGATGGCGCCTAGACTAGCCGACGCGCAGAAACACCAGCAATATCGACACAGTGAACACCGACAGGATGGTGCTCAACAGGATCGCCGCCGAGGATTCGGCCTCGAACACGCCGTACTGGCGCGCCAGCACGAAGCTGTTGGACGCCGTCGGCAGCGCCGCCAGCAACACCGCCGCCTTGCCCCACATCGTGTCGAGCGGCAGGAACCACGGCAGGATCGCCAGCATCAGCAGCGGCTGCAGCAGCATCTTGCCGATCACCACGAGGCCGACTTCGCCCAGCGTGACGTCGAGGGCGCGCTCGGAGAGGAAATGGCCGATGGCGAACAGCGCGCACGGCGCCGCCGCGGCCGACAGGAGGTCGAGAAAGCGGCGCAGGGGATCGGGCAGCGCGATGCCCGCGGCCGAGACGGCGGCACCCAACGCGATGGCGATCAGCAACGGATTGGTCGCCAGCGCCAGCATCACCCGGCCAGCGCCACCGCCGGACTCGTGGTCGTCGCGACGGCCGGCCTCGGCGAAGATCAGCGTGAGGGTCATCAGGATCACGCTCGCCACCACCGCGCCCAGCGTCCCCGGCAGCGCGCCCTGCGGGCCGAACGCCGCCAGGCACAACGGTATGCCCATGTAGCCGACGTTGCCGTAGGCGGCGCTCATGCCGTGCAGACCCATGTGCGCGACGCCCGCCCGCGAGGACAGGCGGGCCATCAGCATGCCCGCGAGAAAGGTCGCGGCGGTGACGATGGCGAAGGCGGCGATGAACGGCCCGTTGGCGATCTCGGCGAAGCGCGTGCCCGCCAGCGAGGCGAAAAACATCGCCGGCAACGCGAACCAGCTCACGAAGCCGTTGAGCGCGCCGCTGCCGCCCTCGCCAAGCAGGCGAAAACGGCCGGCGATCCAGCCAACGCCGACGAGCGCGAACACGGGAAAGGCGACGCTGAGCAGGACGGTCACGCGGCCGAACATAGGGACCGTCCGGCCCGGCGTCGAGCGCGCGCTTGACCACCGGGGCGCGGCGACGGCACACAGGCGCCTTCGCCCCCCAACGGAAGAGAGCCTGCCATGTCGCCGCTGCAAGAAGGCCTTGTCTGGACGATGGTGCTCGCGAGCATCGACGACCGGCGGCTGGGCCGCGCCGAGATCCGGGCGATGCGGGAGATGGTGGGGCACCTGCCGGTTTTCGCGGGCATGGATCCAAAGGCTCTGCCGGCCACCGCGGAGGCCTGTGCCGGGACGCTCGCGGGCGAGAACGGCGTCGACGCCGCGGCGCGGCGCATCAAGCGCGTGGTGCCCCGGCGCATGGGCGAGACCGCCTATCTGCTGGCCAGCGACGTGATGGCGAGCGATGGCCGAATCGGCGCCGACGACGTGGCGGTGCTCGACCTGCTGGCCGAGATTTTCGGCCTCGATTCGCTGACCTGCGCGGCGCTCGAGACGGCCGCCCGCGCGCGCTTCGCCAAGCCCTGAAACGGCCCGCCATCTTGCCGGCAGACGGCGGTCCGCGCACGATGGAGTGGCCGCACGGGAGAGAACCATGGACGCGCTGATCACCACGCAGGAACTTGCCGGCCGCCTCGGCGACCCATCGTTGCGGATCTACGACTGCACCACGCTGCTGCATCCGCAACCCGATGGCCGCATGCGGGTCGAGACCGGCCGGGCGGGCTATCTCGAACGCGGACATATCCCGGGCGCCGCCCTGATCGAGTTGCAGGCCGACCTGTCCGACAACGCGAGCGCCTTGCGCTTCACCATGCCCGCGCCCGACGCGCTGGCGCGGATGGCGGCGGCGAAAGGCATCGGCGAGGACACCGAGGTGGTCCTCTATTGCGACGGCGCGGCGTGGTGGGCGACGCGCGTCTGGTGGATGTTGCGCGTGATCGGCTTCGACCGCGCCCGCCTGCTCGATGGCGGCCTGCGCAAGTGGATCGCCGAAGGCCGGCCGCTCGAAACCGCCGCCCGCGCTTACCCGCCGGCCACGCTGGCGGCACGTCCGCGCGCGGGCCTGTTCGTCGGCAAGGACGAGATACTGGCGGCGCTCGATCGGACCGATACGACGGTCGTGAACTGCCTGACCGAAGCGCAGCATCGCGGCGAGGGCACCCACTATGGCCGGCCCGGCCATATCGCGGGCAGCGTCAACGTGCCGGCCGCCGCGCTGTTCGCGGCCGACGGCACGTTCCTGCCACCCGACGCGCTGGCCGCCAAATTCGCCGACCGCGGCATCGTGGCGGGCAAGCGCGTGCTCGCCTATTGCGGCGGCGGGATCGCGGCCACCGGCGACGCCTTCGCGCTGACGGCCTTGCTCGGCCGCGAGGGCGTCGCGGTCTACGACGCCTCGCTGCAGGAATGGGCGACCGACCCGTCGTTGCCGATGGCGACGGCCTGATCATTTCCAACGAAGACCGGAGCGACACCGATGTCCGCCTACCTGATCGTCGAGATCGAGACCACCGACCCCGAACTGATGGCCGAATACCGCAAGCACACGCCGGGACTGGTCGCGAAGTTCGGCGGCCACTTCGCCGTGCGCGGCGGCGCCTACGATGCCCTCGAGGGCGACTGGCGGCCCGAGCGCGTCGTGGTGCTGGAGTTTCCCGACATGGAAGCGGCGCGCCGCTTCTACCATTCGGAGGAGTACAAGCCGGTGCTGGCGATGCGACTGAAAGCCGGCAACTGCAAGGCAATCCTGGTCGAAGGCGCGCCGGCGGCATGACCGCCACGGCCGCGCCGGACGGCGACGACGTCGCGGGCTATCGCGCCGTCGCCACCCTCCACAACGCCCTGATGACGGGCATCGTGCTGAC
This sequence comes from Caenispirillum bisanense, assembly GCA_945878895.1. Taxonomy (GTDB): domain Bacteria; phylum Pseudomonadota; class Alphaproteobacteria; order Reyranellales; family Reyranellaceae; genus CAMDVZ01. The sequence continues at coordinate 10,277 of CAMDVZ010000131.1, forward strand.
GCTGGTGTCGCGGCGCGGCGCGGAGGTGGCGCGCGAATTCCTGTTTCGCCATTTCCGCCGCCAGCACCACGAGAAGTTCCTGCCGGGCCTGAAGAAGCTCGGCCTCGACCGGCTGCCGCACGCGGTGGCCTGCGCGCAATACCACTTCCTCTCCAACGCCGTCGGCGGCGTGAAGACCGAGTACCTCGCCGAATCCGACCGCAAGGCCTGGGTGCGCTACCCGCCGCCGCGCTGGATCTGGCGTGGCACCGCCATCTGCGCGATTCCGCACGAGGTGTCTGCCGCGATGCTGCACGGCTGGCACGGCCACAACGGCGTGTCGCTCGGCAACCCGCGGCTGGGTTTCGTCTGCACCGGCATGACGGTCGACGGCATGGCGGGGCTGGAGGGCTACTATATCGAGCACGACCGGCCGCTGGCGCCGGAAGAACGCGTCCGCTTCGCCTATGGCAAGGAGCGCATGCCGCGCGTCGATCCCGCCAGCCAGCCGGCGCTCGACGTCGCGACGTGGCCGGCGGCGCGGCTGGCCCGCGTCCATCGCTCCTATGCCATGGAGTATTTCCGCAGCCTGGCGCCGACCCTGGTCGAGCTGCTCGGCCGCGACGACGCGCGCGCCGAGATCGGCCGCACCGCGCGGCTGATCGGCCTGCAATATCACGAGGAGACGGCCGCCATGTTGGGGCCGCCGGAAGCCGGCGCCGCCGGTTTCGCGCGCTATCTCGCCCGCATGCTGGCCGCCCACGGCGAGAGCATCGAACTCGATCTGTCGGGCGACCGGGCGGTGGTCCGGCAGGACGGCTGGAAGCTG
>CAMDVZ010000132.1 GCA_945878895.1 Caenispirillum bisanense
CGCTGACCGACCTCGCCGGCCGCAACCTGTCGGGCCAGACCGTCGAGGCTTTCTGGCACTCGGTGCGCCACGCCCGACCGCTCAGCGTCGGCCTCAATTGCTCGTTCGGCGCCACCGAGCTCTATCCCTATGTCGCGAGCCTGACCGGCAAAACCGACACGCTGCTCTGCGTCTATCCGAACGCCGGTCTGCCCAACGAGCTGGGCGAATACGACGAACTGCCGGAGAAGACGGGCGAGCTCGTGCGCGCCTGGGCCGAGAAGGGCTGGATCAACATCGTGGGCGGCTGCTGCGGCACCACGCCGCCGCACATTCGCGCCATCGCGAAGGCGGTCGCCGGCATCGCGCCGCGCCGCGCCCCCGTATTGCCGCCGGCGTTGCGCCTGTCCGGCATGGAAGCAGCGAGTTTCTTCTGATGACCCGCGGACAGGCCACCTTCATCAACATCGGCGAGCGGACCAACGTCACCGGCTCGGCGCAGTTCAAGAAACTGATCCTCGCGGACGACTACGCCGCGGCCGTCGAGGTCGCGCGCCAGCAGGTCGAGAACGGCGCCCAGATCATCGACGTCAACATGGACGAGGGACTGCTCGACGCCGAGAAGGCGATGGAGACGTTCCTCAAGCTGATCGCCGTCGAGCCCGACATCGCCCGCGTGCCGATCATGATCGACAGCTCGAAATGGAGCGTGATCGAGGCCGGCCTCAAGTGCGTGGCGGGCAAGCCGATCGTCAACTCGATCAGCATGAAGGAAGGCGAGGCGCCCTTCGTCGCCCAGGCGCGCAAGGTGCGCCGTTATGGTGCGGCCGTCGTCGTCATGGCGTTCGACGAAAAAGGCCAGGCCGACACCGTCGAGCGCAAGCTCTCGATCTGCAAGCGCGCCTACGACATCCTCGTGAACCAGGTCGGCTTTCCGGCCGAGGACATCATCTTCGATCCCAATATCTTCGCGGTCGCCACCGGCATCGAGGAACACGCCAACTACGGCGTCGACTTCATCGAGGCCACCCGGCTGATCAAGCAGGCCTGCCCGCACGTCCGCATCTCCGGCGGCGTGTCGAACCTCTCCTTCGCCTTCCGCGGCAACGAGCCGGTGCGGCGCGCCATGCACTCGGTGTTCCTGTATCACGCGATCGCCGCGGGCATGGACATGGGCATCGTCAACGCCGGCCAGCTCGACGTCTACGACGCGATTCCCGCCGACCTGCGCGAGGCGGCCGAGGACGTGGTGCTAAATCGCCGCGCCGACTCGACCGAACGCCTGCTGGATCTCGCGCCCAAGTACAAGGCCGGCGGTGCCATCGCCGACGCCGCCGATCTCGAATGGCGCACGTGGCCGGTCGAGAAGCGGCTGGCGCACGCCATGGTCAAGGGACTCGACCAGTGGGTGGTCGAGGACACCGAGGAAGCCCGCCTGACGGTCGCCCGGCCCATCGAGGTGATCGAGGGCCCGCTGATGGCCGGCATGAACGTGGTCGGCGACCTGTTCGGTTCGGGCAAGATGTTTCTGCCGCAGGTCGTGAAGTCCGCCCGCGTCATGAAGAAGGCGGTGGCGCACCTGATTCCCTTCATCGAGGCGGCGAAGGAGGCCGGCTCGCGCGCCAAGGGTCGCATCGTCATGGCGACCGTCAAGGGCGACGTCCACGACATAGGCAAGAACATCGTCGGCGTGGTTCTCCAGTGCAACAATTTCGAGGTCATCGACCTCGGCGTCATGGTGCCGTTCCAGGACATCCTCAAGGCCGCGAAAGCGCACGACGCCGACATGATCGGCCTGTCGGGCCTGATCACGCCCTCGCTGGAGGAAATGCAGACCGTCGCCGAGGAAATGACCCGCACGGGTTTCACCATGCCCTTGCTGATCGGCGGCGCCACCACGTCGAAGGTCCACACCGCGCTGCGCATCGCGCCGAAATACACCGGCATCACGATGCACGTGCTCGACGCCTCGCGCGCCGTCGGCGTCTGCGCGGCACTCACCTCGCCCGATCAGGTCGGCCCGCTGGCGGCCCAGGTGGCGGCCGAATACGAGGCCATCCGCGTCGCCCGCGCGGGCGCCGCCAAGGACACTCTGGTATCCATCGCGCAGGCGCGCGCCAACGGCCTGAAGATCGACTGGGCCAACTACGCCGTGCCCAAGCCGGTCCAGAGCGGCGTGCGCGCGTTCGACGACTATCCGCTGGCCGACCTGATCGAGCGCATCGACTGGACGCCGTTCTTCAGGGCGTGGGAACTGGCCGGCAACTACCCGAAAATCCTCGACGACGCGATCGTCGGCGAAAGCGCGCGTGGTCTCTACGACGACGCGCGGCGCATGCTCGACAAGATCGTCGCGGAGAAGTGGCTGACGGCGAAGGGCGTGGTCGGCTTCTGGCCCTGCCGTCGCGAGGGCGACGACGTGGTGCTGTTCGAGGACGAGGCGCGCACGCGCGAGATATCGCGCCTGAACTTCCTGCGCCAGCAGATCGACAAACGCGCCGACCGGCCCAACATGTGCCTGGCTGACTTCGTCTCGCCCGCCGGCGACTGGATCGGTGGCTTCGCCGTCACCGCCGGCCACGGCATCGAGGCGCATCTGGCGCGCTTCAAGGCCGAACACGACGACTATTCCGACATCCTGCTGAAGGCGCTCGCGGACCGTCTGGCCGAGGCCTTCGCCGAACGCCTGCACGAGCGCGTGCGCAAGGAATTCTGGGGCTACGCGCCCGACGAGACGCTGACCAACGAGCAGATCGTCACCGAGAAATACCGCGGCATCCGTCCGGCGCCGGGCTACCCCGCCTGCCCCGATCACTCGCCCAAACCCGAACTGTTCCGCCTGCTGTCGGCGGGCCAGAACGCCGGCATGAAGCTCACGGAGAGCTTCGCCATGCTGCCGACGGCAGCGGTCTCGGGCTACTATTTCGCCCACCCGCAAGCTGCCTATTTCGGCGTCGCCCGGATCGGCCGCGACCAGGTCGGCGACTACGCAAAGCGGCGGGGCGTGCCCATCGAGCAGGCCGAACGCTGGCTGCGGCCGAACCTGGGCTACGAGAGCTGATCGGGGCGAGCTTGTGTGGTAGAATTGGTCTACCTGGATCAGAGGGTATGGCCCGACGACGATGAACGCGATCGCTCAGGTATTGCACGACGGCATCGGAGTCCGCGCGAGCGGCGTGTCACAGGCCGATCGTCGACGCGCCGTGGCCCGTTTCCTGGACGTCCACGGCGACCGTGCGCGCCAAGCCTCCGAGCAAGCCCAGGCGATGGCAGCCGATTCCCGCGAGCGCGTGGCCAAATTGCGCGACATGGTGCGTGGCGCCGTCCGGCTCGGATTGACGTCCGCCGGGTTCGAGAACGTCGCGCTCGACTTTCCGGCCAGGACGGCCGCCGACAAGCGCGGCCTGCAGGCGATTGCCGCCGATCTTCGGGAGCGCCTGGCCGACATCGACGAGATCAAGCACACGTGGTCGCAAGCGTGGCGGAACGCCTATGCACTTTGGCTCGAAGCCGTCGAAGGTGAAATCGCGGCTATCGACGAAACCGCGAGAGGTCTTTCCGTTCTCTTCGCGCGGCAGCTGGCGGCCGAAGTCAGGCAGCGCCTCGCAAACATCGTTTTGCCCGATAGCCGGACGCTGCTTCGACTGGACCGCGATTCGGCATGAACGTCGTTGTCGATGCGTCGGTTGCCACGAAATGGTTGCTCGCCGAAGACGGTAGCGAGATCGCAGCGTCGCTCCTGCTGCCCGAGCATCGGCTGTTCGCTCCCGATATTTTCGCCACGGAAGTTGTCGGCGTGCTTCTCCGTGCCGCCCGACTGCAGCGTATCGTGGCCGATGCCGCGCGCGAAGCATGTCGCGCGGTTGCGTTGTCGATACACGAAGACGCGCTTCGGACACCAGCCGATCTTCCGGTGTCGGCCGAACCTCGGTGGCTTTGGGCGTCTTCCCGACGATGAATCGCGAATCGGACAATAGCGATAGCTGGTACCGGGACGACGAGACATCTTGGGGGAGCCATTCAAAGTGATCTCTGGCGCCGATCCCGAGAGGCAAATAGCCTGTCCGATCCTTCGGGAGCAGTGGCACGGAGGCCAACGATGATCGCTACGAGGTTCACCGAACTGGTAGGTTGCACGGTACCGATTCAGCAGGCCGGCATGGGCGCCGTCTCCCCGCCGGAACTGGCGGCGGCGGTGTCGGAAGCCGGTGCGCTTGGAATGCTGGGCACGGCGCACCCGGGGCTGACCGCCGCCTCGCTCTCCGCCCAGCTCGACCGGCTGCGCGCGCTTACCGACAAATCGTTTGGCGTCAACTTCATAGTCGCGCCGCAACTCCTCAAGCACTTCGACCTGCGCTGCATCGAAATCGCCGCGCGCGTGGCGAGAGTCGTCGAATTCTTCTACGGCGAGCCGGACAGCACGCTGGTGGAGATGGCGCACGCCGGCGGCGCGCTCGTCACGTGGCAGGTCGGCTCGTCGCGAGAGGCGGTCGCGGCGGCCGACGCCGGATGCGACTTCATCGTCCTGCAGGGTGTCGAGGCAGGCGGCCATGTCCGCGGAACCATCGGCACGTTGGCGCTGCTCGGCGAAGTGATTGAATCGGTCGACGTGCCCGTTCTCGCGGCGGGCGGCATCGGAGCCGGCCGCGCGATGGCAGCGGCACTGGCGGCCGGAGCGGACGGCGTTCGCGTGGGGACTCGCTTCGTCGCTGCCATCGAGGCAGCAGCACATCCCGAATACGTGGCCGCCCTGATCGCCGCGCAGGCAGAGGACACGGTCTACACCGAAGTATTCTCTCGCGGTTTCCGCGACGCGCCCCATCGCGTCCTGCGTTCGTCCGTTACAGCGGTCGAGGCATTCCAGGGCGATGCAGTCGGCGAGACGACCGGACTGGACGAAATACGGGTGCCAGCCAAGCGCCTTGTCGCCTTCGGCGTCGACAAGACCGCAAGCGGGACCATCGGAGCAATGTCGCTCTTCGCCGGGGTGTCGGTGGGCGCGGTGAAGCGGGTCCAGTCGGCCGCCAAGATCGTACGGGAGCTGGTCGAGGAAAGCAGTCGGGAATGCCGATAGAGCCGGCGGCGCGCGTTCGACAAGGCACCAGTAGCCCGCCGGAGCTTTCCGAATCCCGGTTTCGCCGGGCCGCCGGATAGCTACCGCCCCACCCCGAGCAACCCCAGCGCCACGCTCACCGTGGCGACGCCGGCGATGGTCGAGAGCACGACGGCGTTGGTGGCGCGGCCGACGCCGACATTGTAGCGCTGGGCGATCAGGTAGACGTTGGCGCCGGCGGGCATCGTGGCGTCGAGCGTGGCGATGGTCAGCCACAGCGGGTCGAGCCGGAAGACGTAGCGGCCGAGCAGCCAGACGATCACCGGCAGCACCAGCAGCTTGGCGGTCGAGGCCAGCACGCCCTCGCGCCAGTGGCCCTTGAAGCCGACATGGGCGAGCGAGGCGCCGAGCATGATCAGCCCGCAGGGCGCCGCGGCGTTGGCGGCCAGCGCCAGCGCCTTGTCGAGCACGGCGGGCAAGGCGAGACCGGGAATCTGGCGCGTCAGCACGCCCCACGCGAGACCGGAAAAGATCGCCGGCAACACCGGATGCTTGAACATCGTGATCGCCGCGCCCAGCATGCGTCGGCCGATGCCGCCGTCCGATCCGGCGCCGGCACCGCCCAGTTCGAGCAGGAAGCAGGTGGCGGTCAGCATCACCAGCGAATGCATCGAGATGATGATCAGCAGCGGCACCAGGCCCGCCTCGCCGAACGTCAGCGACACCAGCGGGATGGCGAGGCCGACGCCGTTCGAGAACGAGCCCGACAGACCCAGGATGGCCTGGTCGGCGAGCTTCATGCCGAGCAGGAAGCGCCCGATCAGCATCAGCCCGCCATAGACTAGCCAGACGCCGCCGAAGAAGGCGAACAGGATCGCGGGGTCGAGCGTGTCGAGCCGCACGTTCGCCATGGAGCGGAACAGCAGGGCCGCGAACAGGATGTAGAAGGTGACGTTGTTGAGGCCGCGCAGCCCCTCGCCCGACAGCAGGCTGGTGCGGCCGAGCGCGTAGCCGGCCAGCCCCAACGCCACGATCGGCGCGATGATCTCCAGTACCGCGCCCATCGCCGGCTCCGCCGCAAGGACGCCCCGGAAATCAGGCGTTCTCGCGCGGCACTTGCGTGATCTTGTAGCCGGCGTTCTCGGGAATCGTCAGATACTTCTTGCCGTCGATGTCCTTCAAGACAGGCAGGACCGTGACGACGGGCCGGCGGCGCGAGGTTTCGATGGCGCTCTCGACGGTCGCGGATTCGGCCAGCATCAGCAGGTTCTGCCGCGTCGGGAACACCATCGTGCGCTTGCCGGCGTCGGCTTCGGCCACCGCCTGCGCGGCGTCGATCCAGACCGAGTCGACCGATTCCGATCCGTCGTGCAGCGCGACCTGGTCGACCGGCGCCGACGCCACGAAGAACCAGGTGTCGAAGCGCTTGGGCACCATCGGCGGCGTGATCCAGTGGGCGTAGGGCACCATGCCGCCGACCATCAGTTCGAGATTTTCGGCCTCGACGAGATCGAGGATGTTGGCCTCGTCGTCGGTCAGCTTCTGGCGCCAGCGGGTCTCGATCGGGGCCAGCTCGGCGGCCGCGATCAGGTCGGTGGCGCCGCGCTTGCGGGCGAGCAGGATGCCGCATTCCTCGAACGCCTCGCGCACCCCGGCGATGCGGAACTTCAGCTCGGAATCGGTCATGCCCTCGGCACCAACGCAACGCGCCCGCACGCGCGGGTCGCCGTCGGCGTCCTCCAGCTTGCCGCCGGGAAACACCAGGGCGCCGGAGAACGAATCGATCTTGTGGTGACGCACCACCATGAAGACCTCGAACCCGGCGACGCCGTTGGCCTTGGGGCGCAACAGCAACACGGTCGTGGCCGGCATGATCGGCAACGGGGCTTTCTGTTCGGACATCGAATCACTCTCTGATGGAAATGGTCCGTCGCGCGCTAGCGGCGGGTCGGGTCTTCGGACACCTGCACCAGCAGCTTGCCGAAATTGCGTCCCTTGAGCAGGCCCATGAAAGCCTCGGGCACGTTGTCGATGCCTTGCACGATGTCCTCGCGATACTTGATGCGTCCCGATTTCACCAGCGCCGGCACTTCCTGCCAGAAGCCCGGCATCTCGGCGAAATGGTCGCTGACGATGAAGCCCTTCACCAGCGCCCGCTTGACCAGCAGCAGGCGCCAGTCGGGGCCGGGATTCATCTGCATCTCGTTGTACTGCGAGATCAGGCCACACAGGGGCACGCGCGCGAAGTCGTTGAGCTGGGCCACGACCGCGGCCTGGATGGCGCCCCCGACATTCTCGAAATAGACGTCGATGCCTTTCGGGCAGGCCTCGCGGATGGCCCGGAACAGATTGCCACCGGCCGCCTTGTAGTCGACGCAGGCGTCGAACCCGAGCTCGTTCACGACGTAGTCGCACTTGTCCTTGCCGCCCGCGATGCCGACCGCCCGGCAGCCATGGATTTTCGCCAGCTGGCCGACCACCGAACCCACCGCGCCGGAAGCCGCCGACACCACGACCGTCTCGCCCACCTTGGGGGCACCGATCTGCATCAGGCCCCACCACGCGGTCTGGCCCGGCATGCCGAGCACCGAGAGCGCCGCCGACAAGGGGGCGACCGCCGGATCGAGCTTCATCGACATCGCGCCGTTCGACACGGCGTGGCTTTGCCAGCCCGAATACTCGACCAGGTAGTCGCCGTCGCGGAACTTCGGATGGCGCGATTTCACGACCTGGCCGACGCTGCCGCCGACCATCGGGGTGCCGAGCCCGACATTAGCGGCGTAGCCCTTGGTTTCGGCCATGCGACCGCGCATGTAGGGGTCGAGCGACAGCCAGATGGTGCGCGAGAGATATTCGCCCTCGGCCGGCTCGGGGATCGCGGCGTCGACGAGCTCGAAATTGTCCTTCGTCGGCTCGCCCTGGGGACGCGACTTCAGCAGGACCTGGCGGTTGGTGGCGGACATGGGCGGTTTCCTTCGATGCGCGGCGCACCCTAGCAAATAAAGCCGCGCCCGCCATGGCTCGCGGCGGGGGCGACCGCGACGCGGAACGCGCCGAAGGGCACGCGAAAGGGCATGCTGGACGGGGTTTTCGATCGGCCGGCAAAATAAACGTAAGGGTTGATTTACCGTCTCCGGAAATAGCCGTACAGTCCGTCCCGCCCACCGCCGGACCGAGGCAGCCATGGCCGCAAATCCCGATTAGCACATGATCGTGTACCGCATGCTGCGCGAGGCGCTGGCCGCCGACGGATTCGAGCGGAGCGGCAGCGCCGGCGTCGAATGCGCGCTGTCGCCGCGCATCGTGGCCTCGCTGGGGTTCGAGAAGAGCCGGGCCTACCGCCCCGCCGTCGCCGAGCCCAAACCTTGGATCGTGTCGGTGCAGGCCGCGATCCGCCACGATGGCTACGACCCCGACGAGGCGGCCAGCCAGACAACCGGCCCCTGGGTCGGGTTCTTCGTCTGTCCGGGTGTCGCGGAGCTGTCCAACGCCACCAGGCCCGGCGACCTCGACGCCACCGGCGCCTGGGCGGAGATGTTCGCCGGCCACCGGACCTTCGCCGCCGGCGTCGCCTCCATCCTCGCCAAGCTGCGCCGCCAGGCCATCCCGCTGCTGCACGCGCACGACACTTTCGAGGCCATCGAGGCCACCCTGCATCGCGGTACCATCGTCATGCCCGCCACCGGCCGGCCGGAAATGGCGACGCTGACGCTGGGCATCGACGCCGACGCCGAGGGCTTCGGCGAGGCGCTGATCCGGTTCGGCCGGAAGTCGCCGCGCTGACGCCCGGACCGACCCCAGCGGCGGTGTTCGGGCAGGCCACGCATTGACAGTTCATGATTATTCACATTCGTATGCCACTTTATAATTTTTTATTTACATATGCATTTATAGGCTTTACACTGTCCGACATGAATTGACCGGACAAGGACTCCCGCCATGGCTTTCCCCACCCCGCTCCAGGCCCCCGACGACGGCATCCCCCTCCCGACGCCAGACCACGACCGCGTGAGCGGCGCCATCGCCCACGCCATCGCGCCACCGCCACCCGATCCCGACGACGCAGAGCGACAGGCCGACGAAGGCTGGCGCCACGCCGCGCGTGCCTCGCGCGACGCCGAAACCCCTATTGGTCAGCACTCGGTGACCCGCCTGTCGCGGCCGGCGGCACGCCGCCGGGAGGGTTCGACGACGCCGCCAACGACAACGGGCCCGACGACCCGACCGGCACCGCCCGGACCGCCGCCTGGTGGTCGCGCACCGCCGAGCGCGCCCGTCACGCCGCCGAAGTGGCCGACGGACGGTGGCCCGAACCGCCGTCGCTGAACGAGGCCGACGCACGCATATTCAGGACCGACGCCGAGGACGCCCTCGCCCGCAGCGGTATTCCCGCCGAACGCCTGGAACGTCACCTCGATGCGATCCACGCCGGGTTCGCCGAAGCACACCGGCGTCTGCGCCGCGAAGGCCTGTCCGACCGCGACGCGCGAGTCGCGGTGCTGGCCCGCATCCCGACACTCGGCGCCACACTGGCCGGCCTCGACGGCGCCTCGCCAACGGCACCCGCCAACGACGACGTTCGCGACGGCAAGGTCATTGCGCTCAATCCGTGGCAAACGGCGGCCGATCTCGACGCGATTCCGGGACTCGCGGGCCACGTCTACGTCGCGCGGCTGCCGATCGAGGACGACGAACCCGGACAGGGCGGCTGGATTCACTGGATCCAGGACGCAACCCGATACACGGGCATGTTGCCGGTCATCGCCGGTCAGCGGGGCGTCGCGAGCGTGAAGGCCACGCTGGAAAAATCGGGACACAAGATCATCGGCGAGGAAGTCGTGCTGAACATCAGGGGCGCAGGCAGTCCGGTGCATCATACTGCACGAGCAGACCTCGTGGCCCTGAAACCGGATGGCAAGACAATCATCTTCATCGAAGTCAAGACAGGTGCATCCGTGAGGTTGACGGTCAATCAACGCGTCGGCGTGAGCGCGATCCAGAACGGGCAAGCGATTCCGGTCGGCAAGGGAGCCGACGATCTTGCCCGCGGAATGCCGGGGCGAAAGAATCGCCATGAACCTGGAACGCCGTTGCCGCCAACCGAAGTCGTGATCGTCTATCAACCACGTCCGACGCGTTGACACGACGGATTTCCCTTTGTCACTCTACGCATGCTCGAGGAGCGCTATCCATGCCGACGGACCTCCAGCACGTATGGCCGAGGGCCATGGCCATGCTTGGTCCGGCGTTGCGGACGCATGACTACAACCGGTACCCGAGCCCGCCGAAGGAAAAGCGCATCCACCTGTTCCGACGGGAGACGACCGCCGGCATCGTGTCCACGCTCATGTTCATTCCGATCTTCACGGGTGAAGGATACCGGACTGCGCCCTACGTGCGCGTCACCCATCGTGGCGTGGCCGACCTGCTCCGCGTGCTGCACCCCGGCTACGCCGCGAAGCCCGATGGAACGGCGCGCGACGTGCCCGCGATGATCTCGTTCTACGGCATCAACATCGCCCCCGAGGCCCACTTCAAGCTCGGCGAGCCACTCGACCGCACCGTCGCGGCCTACATGGAGACGCTCGATCGTACGGTCTTCCGCTTCATCGACCGCCATCGGACGCTCGCGGACATCCTCGACACGATCGCCGAGGATCCCGAGCGCCTGCATCACCGCGCGGACGACCTCGTGATCGTGGCTATGCTGGTACTCGGAGAATTCGACGAAGCCCGCTGGATGGTCGGCAAGGAACGCAACCGCGCGGACCTGCGCGACGGCTCCGCCTACGCGACCGAATATCGCGCTTTCCTGCGCAACGTCATGGCCCACGTCCGGAGAGCGGACCGCCCGGCGGAGCCAGGGCAATCGGGTGAAGGAAAGAGGTGACCAGGTCGAGAAGTGCTGAATCAGTGCGGCTCCTCTGGTAGCAAGAGGACGAACGCCGATGGCCCGATCGACCCGCGACAGCGACATTCACGCCGAGACGATCGTATTCCTGAGTCATTTCAAGGACCTGGCCGACCCCCGCCAGGCCGGC
>CAMDVZ010000133.1 GCA_945878895.1 Caenispirillum bisanense
ATAGACGTGCTCGCCGCCCCAGCTCACCTCGCCGCCGCGCTTCACCCGACGCACCAGCCAGTCGCCGGGATACTCCGGCGAGCGCAGCTCGCCGTGCCATGTCCGCGGACTGGGCCGCCACACCTGCGAGGGCGTCGCCGTTCTCCGTCTGTCTCAATCGGCCGCGTCGGCAAGTGCCGTCGGCGCGTCGCGGTGGTCGAGCATCGCCAGGGCCGCGACCTCGCCGACGATGACGAGGGTGGGGGCGCCGTCCGACGCGGCGAAGTGGCCGGCGCGGGCGGCGCCGAGCGTCGTGTTCAGGCGGCGCTGGCGCGGGGTGGTGCCGTCGCTGACGAGGGCCACGGGGGTCGAGGGCGCGCGGCCGTGTTCGATCAGGCGGGTGGCCAGTTCCGGCAGCGACACCGATCCCATTTAGACCACCACGGTCTGGCGCGGCTTCGCGAGCATTTCCCAGTCGAGCGCCAGATTGCCGTCCTTGAGGTGACCGGTGACGAAGACGCAGGCCTGGGCGTGGTCGCGATGGGTGAGGGGAATGCCGGTCGCGGCCGCGCAGCCGGTGGCCGCGGTGATGCCGGGCACGACGGTGACGGCGATGCCGGCGGCGACCAGGGTTTCGAGCTCCTCGCCACCACGGCCGAACAGGAAGGGATCGCCGCCCTTCAGCCGCACGACCGTCTTTCCCTGCAGCGCCAGCTCGATCAGCAGGTCGTTGATGCCGTCCTGCGGCACGCAGTGGTCGCCGCGACGTTTGCCGACATGGATCCGCTCGGCGTCGCGCCGCGCCAGCACCAGCACTTCGGGCGAGACCAGCCGGTCGTGCACGATCACGTCGGCTTCCTGCAACAGGCGATGGGCCTTGAGTGTCAGCAGTTCGGGATCGCCGGGGCCGGCACCGACCAGATGCACGATGCCGGGGCGGCGTCGTTGTGTCGCTGGCCGCGTCGCCGCGGCGAGATCGCGGACGATCTCGCGCCGGGCATCGGCATCGCGGCCGGCCAGCACCAGGGCGCCGACCGGACCGCCGAACACGCGGTCCCAGAACACGCGCCGTGCCGAGGCCGTCGGCAGCGCGTGCCCGACATGGGCCCGGAAGTCGCGCGCCAGGGTCGCGAGCTGGCCGAACGCCGCCGGCACCGCCTGTTCGATGCGCGCGCGCAACAACCGGGCGAGGGCGGGCGCCGCGCCGTCGGTCGAGATCGCAATGGTGACGGGATCGCGGTCGACGATGGCGGGCATCGTGAAGCTCGACAGCGCCGGCTAGTCCACGACGTTGACCGGCAGGCCGCGCGCGCGCGCCATCGCCGAGGCATCGGCGTTGCGCCGCTCGCGGGTGTCGGCCGCGATCACGATCGCGGCACCGTCGAGCGCGACGGTGTTGAGCGTGTCGCCGCGCCACACGATGCGCCGCTCCAGCACCATGCGGTACAGTTCCTCGCACAGTTCGTCGGCGATCAGCTCGACGCGCGCCGAGGCTGCCAGCAGCAGGTCGATCTTGCGCGTCGCGGCGGGCGTGCCGCCGCAGACGATGGCCCGGGCGCCCGCGAGCGAGAGGAAGATCGGGAACGCGCGCATCAGGCGGCCACCTTTCGAATCGCGTGGCGCAGCAGGGCGGCGAGCTCGGGCCGGCACGAGCCGCAGTTGGTGCCGGCGCTCGTGGCGACGCCAACCGCGTCCACGCTGGCCAGATCGCCCGCGACGATGGCGTCGAGGATGGTGTCGCGCCGCACGCCGAAACAGGCGCAGACCAGCGGACCGAGATCGGGGCGCGGCGCCGAGGGGCGTCCGACCAGGATGGCGGCGCGCGAGTCCGGCAATTCGGCGTCGGGTACGAACAGGGTGGCGATCCAGTCGCGCGCCGCCAGATGGCGGCCGGCGCCGACGAAGACGCAGGCATCGAGCCGGCCGTCGCGGAAACGGGCGCCGCGGAACTCGCCGGCGGTCTCGTCGACATACTCGACCCGGTCGATGTCGGGACCGTCCGGCAATGCCCCGCCGATCGCGGCCCACGCCGCCGCCGGATCGTCCTGGCCGGCGATCTCGTGTAGCCAGTGGCCCTCGCCGCGTATCGCCACCCAGTAGCCGCAGCTCGCCAGATCGAGACGCCGACTCGATAGCAGGAAGCCTTGCCAGCGCACCGGCCAGGGCTGGACGGCGGCGGGTGTGTGCTTGAGCTCGGGTTGGCCCGAGATCGGATCGACCGCCGGATTGGTGGCGGCGTTGACGAGCCCGCGCGACGCCGTCTGCGCGGTCCAGTGCATGGGCGCGAAAATATCGCCGCGCCGCGTCGCCGGGGTGACGCTGGCGCGTGCCAGCGCCGAACCCCAGCGTGTCCGCACCTCGGCGATGTCGTCGTCGGCGATGGCGAGGTCTGCGGCATCATCGGGATGCAGTTCGAGCGTCGGTTCGGGGCGGTGGCGCGCCAGACGCGGCGATTTTCCGCTGCGCGTCATGGTGTGCCACTGGTCGCGCACCCGGCCGGTGTTGAGGCGCAGCGGTGCCTCGGCGTCGACGTCGTTGACGGGATCGCGCGGCGAGACCGCCACGAAGCGCGCCAGACCATCGGAATGGAAGAATTTGCCGTTGCCGAAGAAGCGTTGCTCGGCGGCCGGCTTGCCCGCTTGGGCGGGCCAGACGAAGGGCCGCATGTCCTCGTAGGCGGCGTCGGTCGCGTGCGCCCACGCGCCGATGTCGAAATCGCGCGTGCCGGCGTTCTCGAAGCCCGACAGGGCGGCGTGCTCGCGGAAAATGTCGGCCGGGCCTTTCCAGTCGAACGCGGCGCCGAAGCCCATGCGGCGCGCCACTTCGGCGAGAATCCACCAGTCCTGTCTGGCCTCGCCGGGTGGCGCCAGGAATGGCCGTTGACGCGAAATGCGCCGCTCGGAGTTGGTGACGGTGCCGTCCTTTTCGCCCCACGCCAGCGCCGGCAGGCGGATGCGACAGGCATCGACGGTATCGCTGGCGCGGATCGCCTCCGACACGACACTCAGGTCGCAGCTTTCGAGGGCGGCGCGGACGCGATCGGCATCGGGCAAGCTGACCACCGGATTGGTCGCCATGATCCAGATCGCCTTGATCTTGCCGCTACCCACCGCCTCGAACAGATCGATCGCCTTGAGGCCGGGTTTGCTGGCGACGCCGGCTGCGTTCCAGAAGCGGCCGACGCGATCGATGTCCGAGGTCGCGAAATCCATGTGGGCGGCGAGCTGGTTGCTGAGCGCGCCGACCTCGCGGCCGCCCATCGCGTTGGGCTGGCCGGTGACGGAGAAGGGTCCGGTGCCCGGCTTGCCGATGCGGCCGGTCAGCAGATGGGTGTTGACGATCGCGTTGACCTTGTCGACGCCGGCGGAGGACTGGTTCACGCCCTGGGAGTACACCGTGACCATGCGCGGCGCGGCGGCGACCATGTCGAAAAACGCCTCGACGTCGGCGGCTGTCAAGCCGCACGCCGCCGCGGTCGTCGCGAAATCCGGCGTGACGCGGCGGGCGGCGCGCAGGGCGTCGTCGAGGCCTTGCGTGTGGCGCTCGACGAAGCGCGTGTCGCGCAGACCGCGATTGTCGAGGTCGGCCAGCAGGCCGTTGAACAGCGCCACGTCGCTGCCGAGTTTCAGCGGCAGATGCAGGTCGGCCGCCTCGCAGGTCTCGGTGCGGCGCGGATCGATCACGACGACCCGCAGCCCGGGCCGGGCCTGGCGGGCGGCGACCAGGCGCTGGAACAGGATCGGATGGCACCAGGCGAGGTTGCTGCCCACCAGCACCACCAGATCGGCCAGCTCGAAATCCTCGTAGAGGCCGGGCACCGTGTCGCTGCCGAAGGCGCGGCGGTGGCCGGCCACCGAGGAGGCCATGCAGAGGCGCGAGTTGGTGTCGATGTTGGCGGTGCCGAGGAAACCCTTGATCAGCTTGTTGGCGGCGTAATAGTCCTCGGTCAGCAGCTGGCCCGAGACATAGAAAGCGACCGATTCAGGCCCGTGACGGGCGATCGTGTCGGCGAAGCCGGCGGCGACGGCATCCAGGGCTGCGTTCCAGTCGACCCGCTTGCCGTCGATCTCGGGGTGCAGCAACCGGTCCTCGAGCGACAGCGTCTCGCCCAGCGCCGAGCCCTTGGAACAAAGCCTGCCTTTGTTGGCGGGATGTCCGGGGTCGCCCGCGATCACCGCCCCGCCCTTGCCGTCGGGGGCCGCGACAATGCCGCAGCCGACGCCGCAATAGGGACAGGTGGTGTGGATGGCGGTTGTCATGCTGCGCTGCGTCATGCACGTCCCGTGCCATGCTTCCGGAAGGCAAGCGCGGTGTGCGGCTCCGCGCCGTCCGCCTCAGGCGGCGCGTGCCGGGAGGCGATGGCGGGCGTAGAGGAATTCGAGCACGGCGGCGCGGCAGCGGACATATTCGGCGTTGGTCGCCAGGTCGAGCCGCCGCCGCGGGCGCGGCAGGTCGATCGCGAGCACTTCGCCGATGGTGGCGGCGGGGCCATTGGTCATCATCACGATGCGGTCCGACAGCAACACCGCTTCGTCGACATCGTGGGTGATCATCATCACCGTGTTGCCGAGCCGGGCGTGGATATCCATCACCGAATCCTGGAGATGGGCGCGCGTCAGCGCGTCGAGGGCGCCGAACGGCTCGTCCATCAACAGCACCTTCGGCTCCATGGCGAGCGCGCGGGCGATGCCGACGCGTTGCTTCATGCCGCCCGATACCTCGTTGGGCCGCTTGTCGCGGGCCTGCGCCATCTGCACGAGATCGAGATTGTGCATGACCCAGTCGTGCCGCTCGGCCTTCGAGCGGGTCTTGCCCGACACCTTGTCGACGGCGATCGCCACGTTGCCGTAGACGGTCAGCCACGGCAGCAGGGAGTGGTTCTGGAACACGATGGCGCGGTCGGGGCCGGGCGCGTCGACCACGTCGCCTTCGAGAAACACCTCGCCGGTGGTGGATTTCAGCAGGCCCCCCAGGATGTTCAGCAAGGTCGACTTGCCGCAGCCGGAATGGCCGATCACCGACACGAACTCGCCGCGGTCGATTTTCAGATCGACGTCGCGCAGCACCTCGCTGGACGTGCCGCCGCGGCTGAAGGTCATGCCGATTTGCTGGAAACGCAGATAGGGCGCTGTGCTCACGATGTCGGCTCCCGGGCTCAGTTGGCGGTGGTGCCGCGCGACACGAAGCCGCCGACGGTGGCGATCAGGCGGTCGAGCAGGAAGCCGACGATTCCGACGTAGACCAGCGCCACGATGATGTCGCTGATGCGCGAGCTGTTCCAGGCGTCCCAGATGAAGAAACCGATGCCGACGCCGCCGATCAGCATTTCCGCGGCGATGATCGCCAGCCACGACAGGCCGACGCCGATCCGCAGGCCGGTGAAAATGTAGGGCACGGTGGCGGGCAGCGTGATCTTCACGAACACCTCCCACCACGACAGGCAGATGACGGCCGCGACGTCGCGGTAATCCTGCGGGATGTTGCGCACGCCGACCGAGGTGTTGATGATGATCGGCCACACCGAGGTGATGAAGATCACAAAAATCGCCGAGGGTCCGCTGTCGCGGAAGCCCGCCAGCGACAGCGGCAGCCAGGCCAGTGGCGGGATGGTGCGCAGCACCTGGAACAGCGGATCGAGGCCGCGCATCGCCCACACGCTCTGGCCGACCAGCACGCCCAGCGCGATGCCGACGACGGCGGCGATCGAGAAGCCGACCGCCACCCGGCTCAGGCTGCGGGCGATGTGCCAGAAGGCGCCCTTGTCGATGCCGCCATTGTCGTAGAACGGATCGACGATGAAATCCCAGGTGTCGGCGACGACCTTGCTGGGCGCGGGCAACCGCGCGCCGGGATGCCCGCACAGCAATTCCCAGCCGACCAGCGCCGCGACGAGGACGATCAGCGGCGGCAGCGTGCGCGCGGCGAGGCTCGACAGGGCCGGCGCGAGACGGGTCGCCAGCCGTACGTGGCGGGCGGGCAATGCCACGATCGTCGCCGATGGCGCGTCGACGGCATGGCCGGCGGCGGCGGGAGCGGGGAGGGCGTGCGCGGTCCGTGTCATGTGTCTTCCACCGGCGATGGGGACGAAGCCGCTCACGCGACCTTCTTGATGGAAAGGCTGGCGAGGTAGGCCTTCGGATCGGCCGGATCGAACACCTTGCCGTCGAAGAAGGTCTCCTTGCCGCGCGAGGTGCCGGCCGGAATGCCCGCGGCAGGCGCGCCCGCTTGCTTCGCCGCGGCGCGCCAGATGTCCTCGCGGTTGACCCTGGCGATGGTCGCGGCGGTGTCGAGCGTCGGCGGCAGGATTCCCCAGCGCTGGTTCTCGGTCAGAAACCACAACTCGTGGCTCCGGAACGGATAGGATGCCTGCTGGTCGTAGAATTTCATCAACTGGGAGGTGCCTTTGACATCGCGGCCGTCGCCGTAGTTCACGTCGCCCTTGAGGCGACCCACGATGTCGGCCGGCGGCACGTTGAACCAGGCGCGCTTGCCGAGGATCGCGGCCAGCTCCTCCTTGTTTTCCATGCGGTCGCACCAGACCTGGGCCTCGATCACCGCACTGGTCACCGCCAGCGCGGCGACCGGATTTTTCTCGACCCAGTCGGCGCGCATGCCGAGCGACTTCTCGGGATGGCCCTTCCATATCTCGCCCGTCGTGCAGGCGGTGTAGCCGATGCCCTGGTTGACCAGCTGCTCGTTCCATGGCTCGCCGACGCAGAAGGCGTCCATGTTGCCGACCTTCATGTTGGCCACCATCTGCGGCGGCGGCACCACGATGGTCGAGACGTCCTTGTCGGGATCGATGCCGCCGGCCGCCAGCCAGTAGCGGATCCACAGATCGTGGGTGCCGCCGCGGAAAGTCATGGCGCACTTCGGATCCTTGCCCGCCGCCTTCATCTTCGCGAACGCCGCCTTGAGCGGCGCGGAGTCCAGTCGCGCGCCTGTCGCCATCAGCTCCTTCGAGACCGAGATGGCCTGGCAGTCGGTGTTGAGGCGGGCCAGGATCTGGATCGGTACCGGCCGGTTTTCGATCGTCACAGTGCCGAGCGAAATCAGGTAGGGCACCGGCGTCAGGATATGGGCGCCGTCGATGCCGCCGGACGCGGAGCCGAGCACGAGGTTGTCGCGCGTCGTGCCCCACGAGGCCTGCTTGGCGATGTTGGCTTCGACGATGCCGTACTTGTCGAACAGCTTCTTTTCCTTCGCCACGATCAGCGGCGCGGAGTCGGTGAGCGCGATGAAGCCGAGCGTCGCTTTGGGCGTCTCCGGACCACGCGCTTGCGCGAAGGCGCCGGCCGGCAACGCCATCCGCGCCGCCGACAGCAGTGCCGCGGTTGCCGTCAGGCCGGCCACGCCTTGCAACATGCCCCGTCGTGTGTTCGTCGTGCCCATGCCGGCCTCCTGCTTCTTCGATGCGGCGCGCGATCATTCGCGCGATGCCGCGATGCAATGTCGACTCAGTAAAAGCACCAAGCGTGCCAGCCGACCCGCGGGTCCCGGGAAGCGATGAGACGGTCGACATCTCGTTGTCGGGCAGATATTTAATGCTTCGTCGAGCGACGAGGGACGCTGCCCTCGGAACGGGCGTCGCGTGCCCCTCGCATGTGCAAACGGACGGACGATCATGCATGTGCCTCCGGGCGGTCACGAGTTCGGGCAATCGCCCAACTCATAAGCAGTCGACGCCGGACCGGCCGGGCGGAGCCATCGTGGTCGAATGGCGCTTGCGAATTCGAGCCGGCGGTGGCTACGGTCCGTCCACATGCCCGCGCTTTTTTCGACGGGCCGAGCTGGAGTGGACGCGATGACGAGCGCGAACGACGGGGACGGCGTTTCCGGGCACGACGTGCCGCTGCCCTACATGAAGCGGATCCACGAATACTACGCCGCGATCGGCTACGCGCCCTATCGCTGGTCGCATCACGTGTCGGCGCCCTTCGCGCCGTTGTCGAAGCCGTTGTCGCGGACGAAGGTCGCGCTGGTGACGACGGCGGCGCCCTGGAAGCCGGAGCTCGGCGACCAGGGACCGGGAGCGGCCTACAACTCGGCCGCCAAGTTCTACACGGTCTATTCCGGCGACAGCGCGACCGACCACGATCTGCGCATCTCCCACATCGGCTACGATCGCAAGCATACCAGCGCGAAAGACAGCGGTACCTGGTTCCCGTTGCCGGCCCTGCGCAAGCTGGTCGAGGCGGGCCGGATCGGTTCGCTGACCGACCGCTTCCACGGCCTGCCGACCAACCGCAGCCAGCGCCATTCGATGGAGGTCGACTGTCCCGAATTGCTGGCCCGATGTCGGGCCGACGGGGCGGAAGCCGCGATCCTGGTCGCGGTTTGACCCGTCTGCCACCAGACCGTGAGTCTGGCCGCCCGCTACCTCGAACAGCATGGTATCCCGACCGTCGTCATGGGCTGCGGCAAGGACATCGTGGAGCATTGCGCGGTGCCGCGCTTTCTCTACAGCGACTTCCCGCTCGGCAACCCGGTCGGCAAGCCGCACGATCCGGCCTCGCAGGCCTTCACGCTGGAGTTGGCGTTGCGGGTTCTGGAAACCGCGCCCGGCCCGATGACGACGGTGCAATCGCCGCTGCGCTGGGACGATACGGGCGACTGGAAACTCGACTTCAACAACATCGCGCGCATGCCGGCCGAGGAAATCGCCCGCCGTCGCGAGGAATTCGCCGAGCAGAAGCGGATTGCCCAGGCCAAGCGCGCCGCCGATCTGAACGCCGCGGCAAGCTGAGCCGGCGGCCCGTGCCGGTGACCACCGCCGGATCGACGTCCGCGCTCGCGGGAGGAAGGCCGCCATGTCGCCATCGCGCCGATTCAGCCTGACCCGACGCGGGGCGCTCGCCGCCGGGGTGGCGGCACCCGCCGCCGCGCTGGCCGAACCCGTGCGGCTGGCCGATTTCGGCATCCGGGAAGGCATGGATATCGGCCCCGCCCTGCAACGCGCCATCGATGCGACCGGTGGCGCGCCGGTGGTCGTTCCGGCCGGCCGCTACCGGATCGAGACGCCGGTGGTCGTGAAAGCCGGCGCGCGCGGTCGCGGCGACGATCTCTCGGTGTCGCGCCAGCCCGGTCCGACCATCGTCGGCGCCGGCACCAAACGCACGACGATCGATTGCGCGGTGACCGGCGGCGCGCCCTTCATGATCGACCAGGCGCGACCCTACGCCTTTACCGTCGATAGCCGGATCGAGGGCATGACGCTGAACGGCGTCGCGGGCGTCGCCGGCCAGGACGGCATCCGGCTGTCGGGCGCCTGGGGCTGCACGCTGGAGGACGTCGAGATCGTCGGCTTCTCCGGCCATGGCGTGAGCGCGCCGTGGCGCGAGGATCTCGGCTGGACCCTGACCGGCATCGTCCTCGAGGCCGGCTCGACCCTTGCCCGTCGTGCCGCCGGTCTGGGCACCGTCACCGGCGTCACCGCCGGTCATCGCGTGCGCGGCCCTGGTATCGCGCCCGACACCCGGGTGGCGCGCATGGTCGACTACACGACGATCGAACTGACCCGGCCGGCCGACGCCTCGATGGTGTCGGATCTCCTGTTCGTGGGCAATTCCGACGCCTTCCAGACGATCCTGACGACCAGGGCGTGCCGCTTCGTCGGCAACCGTGGCTGGGGCATCCACGGCGGTGCGGCGATCGGGCTGACGCTGGAGTGGATCGCCTGCGAGGCGCAGGGCAATCGGGCCGGTGGCCTCTATTGCGCCGGCACCGGGTGGCGCCTGTCGGGCGGCGCCGTCTACGACAACGGCATCGATGGCGGCTGCGGTCTGAAGGTCGAGCGGGTGTGGGGCTCGCCCGCCATGCTGCGGATCGACAATATCGAGTTCGACAGCAACTACGGCACCCAGGTCTGGCTGAAGGACGCCCACACCGTTGCCTTCACGCAGACCCGCTTCATCAGCCACTACTACGACGACACGCGCGATATCCGGGCACCGGCGGGAGTCACGCTCGGCGATCCCGGTGGCCAGGGCGCCGCCACCCGCGTCCGCTTCGATCAATGCCATTTCCGCTCGCCGCTGGTGCCGCCCGGTGCCTATGCCTGCGTCCGCTTCGGACGGCGCGGCACCTACGACGCGATCGATCTGACCGATTCGTTCTGGATCAGTCGGCAACCGGGGCACCGCTTTTTCGAGTCGCCACCGGCGTCCGACGCGACGGTGACGGTCCGCGAGGCGGGTCGCGTGGTTTTCGCGTCGCGGCCGACCCGCGTCGCCATCGTGCTGGAGAAAGCCGAACGCCAGGCGATTCCGCCGGGTGTCGCCACCGAGATCGTGTTCGACCGGATGGTGGCGGGAGACGCTCCTTCCACGCCCGCGCGCGAGTCGAGCATCGAGGTGGACGTATCGGGCATCCGGGCGACCGGTATCGACGTCGCCGCGCCGCGTCGAGCGTTGCCGGTGGTGGCGGTCGCGGACCAGGGGGCGTTCGCGTCCGCGACGATCGCACCGGCCGACGGCACCGGCTGGGGCCTGTCGAGCGCGGTACCGGCGGGCCGCCATCGCGTCGTCGTCGGTGGTGCGGTGGCGCCACACGGCGACGTCTACGAGATCGAGGCCAGCCTCACGCTGGAAGGCGGCTCGCTCCAGGCGGTGGCCCGCCTCGCTGTCACGGTCGGGGACCGCGTGCGGCGCCAGATGTCGTGGACGCTGACCGGCGCGGCGCCGACCACGATCTCGATCAGGGCGGTGGTTCCGGTTTCGGCCGAAGCGCGGATCGGCCTGCGGCTGTGGCACGACGCCGCGGCGTCGGTGACGGTCGTCGGTGGCCCCGAAAGCGGTGGCTTCAGCGTGCTGGCTGTGTCGTAGAGGCCGCGGGGCCGGTCGACGACAGGGCAATCGGGTGAGCGCCGTTCCGGCTCCGAATCTGCGGTCGGATCGATGGAAACCTTGCCGATGTCGCACTTTCCGGGAGCGCGCCACTCCAGTGGCGCTCATGGCGAACGTCCCGGGTGACCCGCGCGGTGGCGAAGA
>CAMDVZ010000134.1 GCA_945878895.1 Caenispirillum bisanense
AGCCGGCCGCCGTGGCGGGCCAGTGTCGGCTCGAACCGCTGCTTGCGATGGTCCCGCAGGCGCGCCAGCGTGCCGCTCTCGTCCCGCCCCATCAGGCGGGAGTAGCCGACAACGTCCGCGGCGATGATCGCCGCCAGTCTTCGCTGCTCGCGAGCCAATGGAATTCGCTCCGGATCGTAGAAGGGCTCGGCCGGCAGGGCAACGACGCAGCGGAAGTGGGGGCGTCCATGTCGCTCGTTGGCCCCGGCGTTCGTCGTATCGCTCCGCCCTCGCATGGATCGTCCTTGCGTCGGCGGCTCGCGACCGGCTTGATGACGAAACGATGACAGTTCCCGCCCCGCCACCCACCGCCGTCCCCATGACGATCCCGGCGCTGGTGATCGGACTGACCATGATGGGCGATACGCTGCTCTACGCGGTGCTGCCGCTGTATGCCGCCGATTTCGGCGTCTCGCTGTTCGTGGTCGGCATCCTGCTCTCGCTCAACCGCTGGGTTCGTCTGGTCGCCAACTCGGTGGTGGCGGAGGTTGGCCGGCGCATCAATCCGCGTGGCCTGATGCGGGTGGCCGCGACCACCGCGACGATCTCGACGCTGGGCTACGTACTGGCACCGGACGAGGCGAGCCTGATGGCGGCGCGCGTGCTGTGGGGCCTTTCCTATGCCGCGCTGAACCTCGCCATGCTGGCCTACGCCGTCGCCGACCGCGCCAACGCCGGCAAGCGCGTCGGGGCGGGCCGTATCTCGATCGGTTTCTTCCAGGGCGCGGCACTGATCGGCGGCACCTTGCTGGTCGCGTCGATGGGGCCGCGCGGCGTGTTCCTCCTCATGGCCGCCTGTTCGGCCATCGGCGCCGCACTCGCCTTCCTGTTGCCGCCGCTGGAGATGGGCGAGGAGAAGAGCCAACCCTTCCGCTTGCCGGTGCCCGGCCGCCTCGAGATCTGGGGTTTCGCGCTGGGGCTGATCGTCGACGGGATTTTCCTGATCACCCTGTCGCTGCTGCTGGCCGACCAGACCCTGCCGGTGGCGACCGTCGTGGCGACCGGCATCCTGCTGGCGACGCGCTGGGGCATGGAGGTCGTCACCGCACCGATCGGCGGCGCGCTGGCCGACCGGTTCGGCGCCACGACGCTCTGTCTCGTCAGTGGCGGGGCGCTCGTGATCGGCCTGGGATTCGTCGCCGCCCGTCACGACCTGATCGGCGCCGTGCTGGTCGTCGTCACGCGCGGCCTGTTCAATACATTGCTGCCGGTGATGGTAGCCGAACGCGCAAGGGGTGGCATGCTGTCTTCCCAGGCGACCTACGCGACGTGGCGGGATTTCGGTGCCGCCGTCGGCCCCGTGGTGGCCGGTGCCGCCTTCGCTTCCATCGCCCAGCCGGTGCTCTACGGCACCTCGGCCGCGGTGCTGGCGATCCTGCTCTGGTGGTGCCTCGGCCGGCGCGACTGACCCGCCGTTCAGACCTCGGGCAGGCCCAGCGCGCGCAATTCCTCGCGCCGCAACGGCAGCTCGTCGCGCAGGAAGAACTCGTCGAGTTGCGGCGGCTCGACCGACGTGTCGGACAACATCGCGTGCGCCTGGCCGCGATGGTGGATCTGGTGGACGAAGAGATGCGCCAGCACCCGGGCGATGGTTTCGGGCGGCGCCTCGCGATTGGGCCGCCGCAGCGTGATTTCCCGGTCGAGATCGACGATCTCCAGCGCCTCGCAGAAGGCCATCAGTCGGCGATCGCTGGCGCGCTGGGCGGCATCGAGTCCGGGGAGATCGACGTGCGCCACGAACGCCACGGCGCGGTCCATCGCGTCGGCACGGCCGTGCAGGGAGTCGATGTAGTAGCCGTCGACCATCAGGATATGGTTCAGCGTGCCGGCCAGCGACGGAAAGAAACCCGTGCGCGGCGCGGCGAAGTCGGCCGGCGCCAGACCCGCGCAGGCCGCCAGCAACCGGTGGTTCGACCACGCGTTGTTGCGCGCCATGTCCTGGAAGTGGGCGATCAGGGTCGGCATGGTCCGGTATCTCCCGTCACAACAGCAGCGCGCCTTCCAGCGCCAGCAGCGCGCCCTTGGTGTGCACCCCGCCGCGGCCGCTGTAGCCACCCATCCGGCCGCCCGCCGCCATGACGCGGTGGCACGGGATGACGATGGGAATCGGGTTGGAGCCGCAGGCAGCCCCGATCGCGCGACCGCCGCCGTTGCGCGGATCGCCGCCCAGCGCCGCGGCCATCTCGCCGTAGGTCATGGTGCCGCCGTAGGGAATACGACACATCAGCTCCCAGACGCGATGCTCGAAGGCGGAGCCAGCCGGCGCCACCGGCAGGTCGAACGCGCGCAACGTGCCGGCAAAATAGGCCGCGACCTGCCGCCGCGCCTCGGCCAGCAGCGGCGAGGAAATTTCCCCGCCGTCCCGGGGATGGTCGATCCAGTGGATCGCGGTCAACGCCGTGTCGTCGGCCTCGATCGCCAGCGCCCCGACCGGGCTATTCATTTCCACGCGTGCCATAGCAAAGGCTAGCCTCGCGGCGCGCGATTTGCCACCATGGGGCAACGAGCCTGGGGGAGAAGATTTGGCTATGGGACGCATCCGGACGAGCCGCCGCGCGATACTGGCAGCGGGGCTGGGTGGACTGGCGTGGGCGGGCGGCGCCTCGGCGCAAACCAACGCGCCGCGCGCCCAGACCAACGTGCGGCTGCGCGCCGACCGGCTGCCGCCGATCGTGTTCGTGCACGACAATGGCGACACGGCAGCGCTGTGGCACACCACGATGTGGCGGTTCGAGTCGAACGGCTATCCGCGGCGCCTGCTCTACGCGATCGACTACGCGTGGCCCTCCGCGCGCAGCGACGACGGCGTCGCCCAGCCCGGCCGCTCCTCGACCGCGGACCAGCGCGCCGAGCTCGCCGCCTACGTCAAGCGCGTGCTGCAGGAGACGCGGCGGCGCAAGGTGGTGCTGATCGGCAGTTCGCGCGGCGGCAACTCGATCCGCAATTTCCTCAAGAACGGCGGCGGCGCGGAACTATGCTCGCATGCCATCCTGGGCGGCGCCACCAACCACGGCGTGCTGGTGTCGACCGAGGTGCTGAAGAACAGCGAGTTCAACGGCGCCGCGCCCTTCCTGCGGCTGCTCAACGAGGGGCCGACCGAGACGGTGCCGGGCGTCTCCTTCCTGACCTTGCGCAGCGACAAGCTCGACAAATTCGCCCAGCCCGACGGGCTGTTCCTCGGCATGGCCGGCAAGCCGACCGGCCTGTCCTACGACGCGCCCGAGCTCAAGGGGGCGACCAACGTCGTGCTGCCGGGCCTCGATCACCGCGAGGTGGCGTTCCACAAGCTGGCGTTCCAGCAGATGTTCCGGTTCATCGTCGGCGAGGAAGCCACCAGCACTTTCATTGCCCCCGAGCGCGAGGTGACGTTGACCGGCCGCGTCACCGGCTTCGCCGAAGGTGTCTACAGCAACATCGCGGTGGCCGGCGCGACCGTCGAGATATGGGCCGTCGACGCCAGCACCGGCGAGCGCCGCACCACCGCCCCGCTGCTGCGCACGACGACGCCGGCCGACGGCGTCTGGGGGCCGTTCCGCACGACGCCCGAAGCGTGGCTGGAATTCGTGGTCACGACGCCCGGCAACCCCGTGACCCATATCTACCGTTCGCCCTTCCTGCGCTCGAGCGACATCGTCCATTTGCGTCCCGGTCGTTTCGGCAAGGACGACGAGAAGGCCGGATCGGTGGTCTATCTCAGCCGGCCACGCGGCTATTTCGGCCACGGCCGCGACAAGGTGCTGGTCGACGGCAAGCCGGCGCCCGGCATCCCCGAGCATCTCGTGCCCAGTGTCTCGACCTCGCGCCTCGTCTACGAGCCCGGTCCCGCGCGCGCCGTGCTGACGGCTTTCAACAACGAGACGATCCCCGTTCGCACCTGGCCCGCGAAGGACAACCATCTCGTCATCGCCGAGTTCCACGCCTGACGCGGCGTCGGGGGATAACCCGCGCCTTGGCGCGGCGGACCGAATCCCGCTAGTACACGGGCCGGAAGACATCGCCCCCGTGCCCGACATCCAGACGCCGCCCCCGACCGACACCGGCTTCGCCGCGCCAACCGCCGCCGAGCTGGCGGCGGCGACGCCGATGATGCGCCAGTACCTCGACGTCAAACGGCGCCATCCCGATCATCTGGTGTTCTACCGGATGGGCGATTTCTACGAGATGTTCTTCGACGACGCCGTGCGCGCGTCGGCGGCGCTGGACATCGCGCTGACCCGGCGCGGCCAGCACGCGGGCGCGGACATCCCGATGTGCGGCGTGCCCGCGCACAGTCACGACGCCTATCTCTCGCGACTGATCCGCAAGGGCTTCAAGGTCGCGGTGTGCGACCAGATCGAGGATCCCGCCGAGGCGCGCAAACGGGCCGGCGCCAAGGCGCTGGTGAACCGCGACGTGGTGCGCGTGATCACGCCGGGCACGCTGACCGAGGACTCGCTGCTCGACGCGCGCGCCCACAACTATCTGGTGGCGCTGTCGGAGGCGCAGGGCGCGCTCGGTCTGGCGTGGCTCGATCTGTCGACCGGCGCCTTCGCCGCCCAGGGCGTCGACGCGAGCGGTCTGCCCGCGGCGCTGGCGCGGCTGGAGCCGGGCGAAATCCTGGTGCCCGACCGGCTGCTGGCGCGCGAGGAAATCGCCGCGGGCGTCGCGGACTGGAAGGCGCGGTTGACGCCGCTGCCGTCGAGCCGCTTCGACAGCGACAACGCGCGGCGACGGCTGGAAGCCCTGTTCGGCGTGGCGGCACTCGACGCCTTCGGCAGCTTCTCGCGGGCCGAGATCGCGGCCTGCGGCGCGCTGGTCGAGTATGTCGAACTGACCCAGGCCGGACGGGTGCCGGCACTGTCGCCGCCGCGGCGCGAGCTGGCGCGCGGCACGATGGCGATCGATCCCGCCACGCGACGCAATCTGGAACTCACGCGCGCGCTCGATGGTGGCCGCGAGGGCACGCTGCTGGCGACCATCGACCGCACCCTCACCGGCCCCGGCGCGCGGCTGCTGGCCGAGCGGGTGGCGGCACCGCTCACCGATCCCGCCGCGATCGCGCGGCGGCTCGATCTGGTGCAGATGCAGATCGACGCGCCGGCCCTGCGCGAGAGTTTGCGCCAGCGCCTCAAGCGCGTGCCCGACGTCGAGCGCGCCTTGCTGCGCCTGTCGGTCGGCCGTGGCGGGCCACGCGATCTGGCCGCCTTGCGCGAGGGCTTGAACCAGGCCGGCGAGATCGCGGCCGTGCTGTCGACGACACCGCCGGGCCTCGCGGCACCGGCCGATCTCGCCGGCATCGTCGCGGCGCTGGACGATCACCGGACGCTGGTCGACGGATTGACCGCGGCACTCGACGACGAGCCGCCCCTGCTGGCGCGCGACGGCGGGTTCGTGCGCCCCGGCCATCGGCCCGATCTCGACGAATTGCGCGGCCTGCGCGACGACAGCCGGCGCACCATCGCGGCGCTGGAGGCGACCTACCGGGCGGCGACCGGCGTGGCGACCCTGAAAATCCGCCACAACAACATGATCGGCTACCACGTCGAGATCAGCCAGGCGAACGCCGGCCGCTTCGACGTCGCGGCGCACGGGTTCATCCAGCGCCAGAGCATGTCGAACGCGACGCGCTACACCACCGCCCAGCTGACCGACATCGAGGGCAAGATCGGCCGCGCCGCCGACGCGGCACTGTCGCTCGAAATGGCGGTGTTCGAGGAACTGACGAAGACGGTCATGGCGTCGGCGGCCCGCGTCGCGGGGGCTGGCCGGGCGCTGGCCGAACTCGACGTCGCGAGCGCGCTGGCCGAGCTCGCCGTCGTGGAGCGCTGGACGCGACCCGTGGTGGTCGAGGGCACCGACTTCGAGATCAAAGGCGGCCGCCATCCCGTGGTCGAGGCGGCGTTGCGGCGCCAGAACAGCGGCGGCTTCGTCGCCAACGACACAATGCTCGGCGAGGGTCAGCGCCTGTGGCTGCTGACCGGTCCGAACATGGCGGGCAAATCGACCTTCCTGCGCCAGAACGCGCTGATCGCGGTGCTGGCGCAGATCGGCTCGTGGGTGCCCGCCGACAGCGCCCAGATCGGCGCCATCGACCGGCTGTTCAGCCGTGTCGGGGCGGCCGACGATCTGGCACGCGGGCGCTCCACCTTCATGGTCGAGATGGTCGAGACCGCCGCCATCCTCAACCAGGCGACCGATCGCAGCCTGGTGATCCTCGACGAGATCGGGCGCGGCACCGCGACGTTCGATGGCCTGTCGATCGCGTGGGCGACGCTGGAACACCTGCACGACGTCAACCGCAGCCGGGCGCTGTTCGCCACCCACTACCACGAGTTGGGCGGGCTGGCCGGACGCCTGTTCTCGCTCAAGCCGTGGACCATGCGGGTCAAGGAGTGGCAGGGCGACGTGGTGTTCCTGCACGAGGTGATGGCGGGCTCTGCAGACCGTTCCTACGGAATCCACGTCGCCAAGCTGGCGGGCTTGCCGGCGGGTGTCGTGGCGCGCGCCACCGAGGTGTTGTCGGCGCTGGAGAAGAGCGACCAGTCCGGTGGTGCCGCCTCGCGGCTGGCCGACGACCTGCCGCTGTTCGCCGCCGCTCCCGCCCGACCATCGGGCACGCGTGTCGCGGCGCCCGTCGACTCGGTGGTCGAGAAGGCGCTCGAAGCCATCAATCCGGACGAACTCACGCCGCGTCAGGCGCTCGACGCGCTCTACGAATTGCGGCGCAAGCTGGGGCCCGGCTGACGCAAGGCCGCGGCTATTTCCGGCGCACGCGGGCGAGCACCGGGGAGGCCGCGACATGCGGGTCCGCCGTGTTCTCGCCGGTGCGGTACCACAGCAACAGGTCGCCCTTGAGGCGCACGCCGACGGTGCCCCCATCGACGCAGAAATCGGCGCCGCGCACGATCGTCTCGCGATACTCCACGACGTCGCCGACCGTTGCGAGGCGGGTCAGGGTGGCTGCGCAGTCGGGATTCACGTAGTCGATCCTGCCGCCAGCGCCATCGAGCGTCATGGTCATGCCATGGGCGTGCGGCTCGGCTCGCCCACTGACCTCCAGCACCGTGCCGAACCACGTGCCGATCGTGCGGTCGGGCGCGCGTTGTGCAGTCGCCGGGACGACCGCGAGCATCGCGAGCACGAGCGCGACGGCCATCCGCGCCGACGCCTCCCGGTTCATGGTCGATCCGCGGTCATCGCGCTCCGCTTGCCACCACGCCCGGCGTCAACTCGTCGGCGCGCGGCCCAGCACCGCAGAAGCGGCGACGTCGGGTTCGCTGGTTTCCTCGCCGGTCCAGTACCAGAGCAGCTTGCCACCCTGCGGGCGCAGCGCGACGCGGCCGCCGTCGAGGCATTTGTCGAGGCCGTAGGTCAGGCGCTCGCGGTATTCGACGACATCGCCGATGGCGCCCAGGCGGTCGAGCCGGCCGCCGCAGGCCAGCGTCGGGTAGTCGACGCGGACATCCTCGCCCTCGACGCGGATACGCACGGGATAGGTCTCGGGCGGGGCGTCGGCGCGCACGTCGAGCGCGAGGCCTTGCCACTGGCCCGAAGGCGTCTGGGCGTGGGCGGAGCACGCCGCGACGAGAGCAGCCGTGGCGGCGAGGAGCAGGCGGGCGGGCGGATGGCGCATGGCGGTCAGGGATGCGGCAGCGGCGCGTCGGTCAGCTGGCGCCAGGCGGCGCGGTAGCGGTCGAGGCGCGCGTGGTCGGTCGGCGGCGGGTTCGGCAGGCGGCGAAGATCCATGTTGTCGGCGAGGTCGGCAAGCTTGACGACGCGGGCGACCGGATCGCGGGCGGCGCGGGCGATGAAGTCGGGATAGGCCTCGCCGTCGCGCTTCGTGAGGTGCCAAAGAGCATGCTGGACGGGCTCGGAATAGCCTGCGGCGCAAAGCTTTTCGAGCGTCCAGTCGGTGTCCTCGACGACATCGTGCAGCACGGCGGCGATTCGGGCTTCCGTGCCCTCGACCGACAGCATGACGCGCAGTGGATGCAAAATGTAGGGCTGGCCGGCCTTGTCGACCTGGCCGCGATGGGCCAGCGCCGCCAGCGCGATGGCGTCCTCGAGGGTCGGTGCCGTCATCGCCCGAGCTCGCGCCGCACGATGGCCGCGCCACCGGCCAGCGCCCGCAATTTGCCGGTCGCCACGTCGCGGCCCATCGGCGCCATGCCGCAATTGGTGCAGGGCTGGATGCGTTCGGGCTCGACGTGTTTCATGGCCGCCCGAATGGTGGCGGCGACCTGCTCCGGCGTCTCGACCGCGTCGCTCGCGACGTCGATGGCGCCGACCAGCACGGTCTTGTTTTTCAACAGGGAAATCAGCTCCAGCGGCACCTTCGAGGCGGCGCATTCGAGCGACACCTGATCGAGCTTGCTGCGATCGAGTGCCGGGAAAACCTCCGCGTACTGACGCCACGACTCGCCCAGCGTCGTCTTCCACTTGACGTTGGCCTCGATGCCGTAGCCGTAGCAGATATGCACCGCCGTGGTGCATTTCAGCCCCTCGCGGGCGATGTGCAGCGCCTCGACGCCCCACTCGACGGCCTCGCGCATGTAGACGTTGAAGGCCGGCTCGTCGAACTGCACCACGTCGACGCCGATGGCTTCCAGCTCGCGCGCTTCCTCGTTCAGCAGGCGGGCGAAGGCGAAGGCCATCTCGATCTTGTCGCGGTAATGCTCGTTGGCCAGCGTGTCGACGATCGTCATCGGGCCGGGCAACGTGAATTTCAGCTTGTGCGTGGTCGCGGCGCGCGCGATCCGCGCCTCGGTCGCGTGCACCTACCGGCGCCGCTTCAGCGGCCCGACGACGGTCGGGCAGTCGGCGTCGTAGCGGTTGTTGCGGATGCCGATGCGCTGCTTGCGCTCGAAATCGACGCCCTCGACCTCGGCTACGAAGCCGTGCACGAAATGCTGGCGCGACTGCTCGCCGTCGCTGACGATGTCGATGCCGCAGCGCTCCTGCTCGGCCACCGTCAGCACGGTGGCATCCCGTTTGGCCTCCGCCAGCGCCTCGCCGGTCAAGGTCCACGGCGCCCACAGCACGCCCGGTTTGGCGAGCCAGCCGGGCTTGGGCAGGCTGCCGGCGATGGTGGTCTCGAGCATGGTCGTCTCCCTGTGGGGCGAGCATAGCATGCGGTGCGCGGACGTGTTTCTCTTCCCTGCCCCCGCTGGCGGGGGAAGGGGCCCCGAAGGGGCGGAAGGGGGTGGTTGTCTCAACGCGGCCATCGGTTGGAGAGGGCGGAAAGTCCCTGCCGCACGGCGCTTGTCCGAGCGACGTGCCTTCACATATGCAACGCCTTCACCGTTCCGCGAGCCACCCCCTTCCGCCCTTCGGGCACCTTCCCCCGCCTCAGGGCAGCAAGCGGCCCGGGGGGGAAGGGAAGAATAAGGCGGCGCCCCGTGTCCGCCCGGGCATAGGATGGCACCGCCATCGCCACCCGCCCCGCACGACCGCCGGAGCCAGTCATGATCACCCGCCGCACGATCGCCGCCGGCCTGCTCGCAGCCCCCGCCCTGAGCCTGCCGAAACTCGCCGGGGCACAGACGTTCCCATCCAAACCCTGCCGCTTCGTGATCCCCTATCCCGGCGGCGGCATCGTCGACATCGCGGGCCGCTCGATTGCCGAGGCGATGGCGGCCGATCTCGGCCAGCCGGTGATCGTCGACCCGCGGCCCGGCGGCAACTCGATCATCGGCACCGAGATCGTCGCGAAAAGCCCGCCCGATGGCCATACATGGGTGCTGGCGACGCTCAGCCACGCGGTGGTCGGCCATCTCCAGCCGCTGCCCTACGACCCGCTGGCCGACTTCCAGGGCGTCGCCATGATCGGCGTCGCCAACGCCGTGGCGCTGGTGCCCGCGTCGCTGCCGGTCGCCTCGCTGAAGGAGCTGGTCGCGTATGCCAAGGGCAACCCCGGCAAGGTCAACTACCTCAACCCCGGCAACGGCTCCTCGATCCATCTCAGCGGCGAGTTGCTGAAGGTCACCGCCGGCATCGACATGGTGGGCGTGCCCTATCGCGGCCTGCCGCCGGGCATCCCCGACCTGCTCGACGGCCGCCTGCAATTCGCCATGCTGAGCGTGCCGCTCTGCATCGCCCATGTCCGATCCGGCAAGCTCAAGGCGCTGGCCTACTACGGCGAGCAGCGCCACGCCGACCTCCCCGAGGTGCCGACCATGGCCGAGGCCGGCTTCGCCGACGCCGAGGTCAAATCCTGGTACACGCTGGCGGTGCCGGCCAAGACGCGGCCTTCCATCGTCGAGCGCATCCACGTCGCGGCGACCAAAGCGCTCGCCGACCCCGAGGCGCGCAAGCGGCTCGCCGCGGCCTCGATCTCGGTCGGCAAAGCCATGAGCCCGGCCGAGGTGCAGTCGATGTACCGGTCCGAGAGCGAACGCTACGGCAAGCTGGTGAAAGCGGCCGGCATCAAGGGCGACTGAGGCGGCGCCGCATCCTGCCACCGGACGGCGAGGGCGGATGGTGACGTTGAATCGGCGGGGTTTTTCGCGATTTTTCCGGTTGGCGTCCAGCCCGACACACCCCCCTCCGGTCGTTGATCCGGACAGGGTCGCCGGGCCAATCCGACTGTCTCGCGACATTGGATTTCGCAGAATTCGTCACCGAATCCCGCAGCGAAAAGGTTGGCCGGGGCGAGAGTCACCTACCCGCCTGCGAAGTTGTATTCTCGTGTGGTTCAGCACCATGGAAATGATGGGCGCAGTGAAGCTACCAGCCTCGCGTGGACCGGGTTTTCCGCCGGGCGGAGAGCGACGAACACTAGTCGCTCGCTTCAATTAATTTGAAAGGGCGTGGATTTTGTGAGTCTGTCTGCTCGCGACACCAGCGAGGGAGGCGATCATGTCCGGGAGTGATATCTCGATAAAGAAGTATGTCGTGCGGCTGAGCGTCGAGGAACGCGATCTAC
>CAMDVZ010000135.1 GCA_945878895.1 Caenispirillum bisanense
GGCGGCGCGCAGGTCGATCTCGGCCAGCAGGAAGGCGCGGCGTGCCTCGATGGCGGCGATGTTCGAGACATTGCGCTCGCGCGCCTCGATCAGCAGATCGAACACGTCGACCAGCATGCCGTTGCATTGCCGCAGCGTTTCCTGGGCGACGATCCGGCGTAGCGGCAGCACGCGGTTCTGGTACTGCAAGGCGATCTCGTGGGTGGCGAGATAGGTCTCGTAGCCCGCGCGCGCCTCCGACCGGGCGTTGACGGCGCGTTCGGCCAGGCGGTTGACGGCGCGCATGTAGAGCTCGCGTTCGCGCCGCTGTTTCACTTCGCCACCGTCGAAGATCGGAATTTCGATCTCGAGTTCGAGGCCGCCGCTGTCTTTCGTGGCATCGGCGTCGCCGGCCGATTTGACGACGCCGGAGAGTTCGAGCAGCGACACGAAGCGCGCCGACTCGGTGAATTTCAGCGATCTCGCCAGAATCGCCACCTCCTGGCGCGCGATGGCGAGATCGACGCGACCCTTGACGGCTTCGGTCTCCACGTTGGCGACGCGCTCGACCGCGCGCGGCAGCGCCGGCAGCTGGTTCTGCAGGCGAAGCGCGTGCGTCGTTTCCCATGTGCCCAGCACGCGCGCGAGTTTCTCGCGGGCAGCTCTGGCGCGCAGGCGGGCCTCGGCGACCTGGGCGCCGAGCTCGGCGTAGGCGGCGCTGGCGCGCGCCTGCTCGATCCTGGTGGCGCCACCGGTCTCGCCGAGCTTGCGCATCAGGTCCGCGGTGGCGTCGGCCGCCATGCGCGACTGTTCGAGGTAGCCGACGATCTGCTGTGCCGCCACCGCCGCGACCCACGCCCGCCGCGCTTCCAGCGCGGTCCGGAAGGTCGCCTCGGCGGCGACATGCTGGGCCTGGGCGAAACGCTGACGGGCCATCTCGCGCCGCGCGGGCAGCGTGAGCAGGCCCAGGATGTTGCCGAGCAGCCGGAACTCCAGCTCGACCTCGCCGTTGCCGGCAACGCGCGACAACGTCAGTTTGGGATTCGGCGGCAGACCCGACTCGACGCCGGCGATCTCGGTCAGGCCGAGATCGTTGTAGGCGGCCTGCAGGCCGCGATTGTTGAGCAACGCGATCCGGGCCGCGATGTCGGCGGTCAACGGTTCGCGCAGCAGCGCCTCGACGCGCTCGCGCACGCGGGCGGCGTCGGCCTCCGACGTGATCTTGGTCGCCTCGCCGCCGATACCGGCACCGACCAGCCGCGTGACTTCCGACATGCCGCCGTCGGGCGAGAATTCCGCGCAGGCGCCGAGCGCCAACGCCAGCATCGACGCCGCCAATGTCCGGGCGACCGCGCTCACCGCGACCGTCCGGCGGCCGGCGCCACGCGGTCGTTGAGCGAGCGCCAGTCCTTGGGCTCCACGACGCGGTAGTCGACCGTTCCCGCCATCACCGAGCGGGGTTCGGGCGCGCCGACGCCGATCGTCGCGTCGGCGGGGTCGGGGCCACCGACGATCGTCGGCGGAGGCGGCGGGGCGGCGCAGCCCGCCGGGACCAGTAGCGCCAGGATATGGAAAACGCGCAAGATCGCCTCCGTGTCGGCGCGCAGTCCGCGTTGCCGCCCATGGGGCGGCCAGCGGCGATACGCGACGTCGTGACCGGGAAGTATCGCGGCGCGTTCGGGAGAACGCGACAGCGACGGGCACCGGCGATCCTTGGCGGACCGCCGGACGCGAAGCCGGTCAGGTCTTGGGAGGGTGGTCCGGTGGCGCGGTCGCGAAGCCGTCGCCGTGATGGGCGGGCGTGCCGACAACGCGGTCGCGCGTTGTTCGTCCGCCGCGGACGCCGTCGATTTCCAGCGCGACACCGGCGTGGCAGCCGGTGCCGTCGCAGCAATCCGTCTGATCGGCGCTCGAATGCGGACAGGCCGGCTCGGGAGCCGCCCCATGGTCGCAACCCGCGTCTGCCACGGCGTGCGCGGCCGGTTTGGGCTGGGGGGCGTGCAGCGCGCCGAACGACCGGGCGTAGGGCATGGACGCAAATCCGACGGCAAGGAGGACGGACAAAAACCATCCGCGGGTCGCGCGCGCCGAGGGATTGAATCGCCATGCCATGGGTCCGCATTTGCGCTTCCGTCGAGGAGGTGTCAAGATTGGCATCGCGAAACCGGGGCACCGCGGAGTTGGCCTCGCGCGAACGTGTTCGCGCGAACCGCCGGGCCACCGCGATCGGGTTGGCAACCCTCGGGGATCGGCGCATCCATCGCGACGGTCGCGACGTATCTGACATGGGCTTCGCGCGTCGACCGGGGTGCGCTACGGTGGCGGCCGGTCGGGCCTTCGGGGAGAGCGGCATGCCGCGACGCGAATGGACATGGCGGTTCGAGGACGTGGCGCCGGCCGCGCTGTGGCCGATGCTCGCCGACACCAACCGTTTCAACGAAGTGCTCGGCCTGCCGACCTACGAACTCGAGGAGCTGCCCCAACCCGACGGTACGATCCGGCGTCTCGGACGGGGCAAGGCGGCCGGCTTTTCGCTTGCCTGGGAGGAAAAGCCCTAGGAGTGGGTGCTGGATCGCAGCTTCCGCCAGACGCGGGTGTTCTCGAAGGGACCCTTCGCGCGTTTCGGTCCGGCGTTCTCGATCGAACCCGAAGGCAGGGGCTCGCGCGTGGTCTACGCGCTGGAGTGGGAGCCACTCGGACTCGTCGGCCGGCTGAGCGGCGCGCGCCTGACAGAGAAAGCCGGCGCCGTGGTGGCGCGGCGCGTCGAGGAGGCCGTCGCGTTCCTGCGCGGCCAGCGCCAGACGGTGTTCGACTTTCCGGCGCCGACGTTGCCGGCGGGGGCGCGCGAACGGGCGTTGGCATTGGCCGACGCCGTCGATGCCGGACCCTACGGTCACAAGCTCGGCCGCCGGCTGGTCGAGCATCTGCTGACCGGCATGGAGGTCGACATCGCGCGCCTCAAGCCCAAGCTGCTGGCGCGCGTGCTCGGCGTCGGTTCGCGGCAGGCCGCCGAGCTGTGCCTGGCGTCGGTGCGGGCGGGCTTGTTGACGATGAAGTGGGACCTGCTCTGCACCAACTGCCGCGGCGCCAAGTTCTCGACGGCGGCCCTGAGCGAGCTGCCGCGCGGCGCCCATTGCCCGTCCTGCAACATCGACTACGATCGCGATTTCGAGCGCAACATCGAGCTGACCTGCGCGCCCTCGCCGACCATCCGGCCGACGGGCCAGGGTGCGTTCTGCCTGTCCGGGCCAACCATGACGCCGCACGTGCTGGCGCAACAGCTGCTGGCGCGGGGCGAGCGGCGGGTGGTGGAGATCGACCTGCCACCGGGCTCCTATCGCCTGCGCACGTTGCATCCCTCGCGACCGCTGGAGTTCGACCACGCGGGCGGACCGTTGCCAGGATTGCGCGCGACTCCGGACGGCGTCGAGGCGATGGCGCCGGGCGCGGCCGGAACGATGGCGTTCCACAACGACGCCGACTTCGAACTGGCGGCGCTGATCGAGGACCGGACGTGGACGCGCGAGTCGCTGACCGCGCCCGAGGTGATCTCGCTGCAGGCGTTTCGCGACCTGTTCGCGGCGGCGACGCTGCGGCCGGGCGACGAGGCCGGCATCTCGCAGGTGACGTTGCTGTTCTCGGACCTGCGCGGCTCGACGGCGCTCTACGAACGGCTGGGCGACGCCCAGGCGTTCAATCTGGTGCGCGAGCATTTCTCGTTTCTCGCCGGCATCGTGCGCGAGCACGACGGCGCCGTCGTCAAGACCATCGGCGATGCCGTGATGGCGGCGTTCGACGATCCCGCCCATGCGGTGACCGCGGCACTCGCCATGCAGACCCGCATCGAGGCGTTCAACCACGCCCAGCCCGGCAACGTCGCGGGCGACGAACTCACGATCAAGCTCGGCGTCCACGCCGGCCCCAGCGTCGTCGTCAACATGAACGACCGGCTCGACTATTTCGG
Organism: Caenispirillum bisanense; assembly: GCA_945878895.1. Lineage (GTDB taxonomy): Bacteria > Pseudomonadota > Alphaproteobacteria > Reyranellales > Reyranellaceae > CAMDVZ01. The sequence continues at coordinate 3,944 of CAMDVZ010000135.1, forward strand.
CTCGACCGTGAACATGGCGGCGCGCCTGCAGGGCCAGTCGGCCGGTGGCGACATCGTGCTCTCGCGCGCCGTCGCCGAGGATCCCGTCGTCGCGCCGTTGCTGGCGAGGCACGACACCCGGCGCGAAAGCGTCGCACTGAAGGGCTTCGCGGAACCCGTACCCTTCGTGCGCGTGCTGCCGGCCGCGGCTACAGTGGCGGCAGCCGCCAGCGCTTGAGGAAATCCCGGACGAGATCGGCGACGGCGCGTGATTTTCGCGCCGGCCGCATCAGCGCCCGAAGAACGCCGCCATGGCGCCGGCCGCTTCGTCGTTGGCGACGAGGCCCTGCTTGAGGAAGCGCGTCAGCGAGAAGAAGCCGTGGATGGTGCCGGGGAAGTGGCTATGGGTGACCCTCACCCCGGCGGCGCGCAGGGCATCGACGTAGGCGCGGCCTTCGTCGGCCAGCGGATCGTAGCCGGCGGTCAGCAGATAGGCCGGCGGCAGGCCCGCCAGATCGCCGAAGAACAGCGGCGAAACGCGGGCGTCGCGCTGGTCGGTGCCGGCCGGCACGTAGTGGCCGAAGAACCAGGCCATCAGTTCCCTAGTCAGGAAATAGCCTTCGCCGTTGTCGACGCGGGATTTCGTTTCGGTGACGCTGTCGGTGGCGGGATAGATCAGCATCTGGAACGCCGGCATCGTTTCGCCCGCGCGTTTGGTCTGCTGGCAGACGACGGCGGCCAGATTACCGCCCGCCGAATCGCCGCCGACGGCGATGGTGGTCGAGGTCGTGTCGAACGCGGCGGCGTTGTCGCGGACATGGCGGAACGCCGCCAGCGCGTCGTCGACCGGCGCGGGGAAAGGATGCTCGGGCGCCAGCCGGTAGTCGATGGCGATCACCTGGCAGCGGCTCTTGTTGGTGATGCGCCGGCAGGTCGAGTCGTGGGTGTCGAGGTTGCCGATCACGAAGCCGCCACCGTGATAGTAGACCAGCGTCGGCAGGACCGCTTCCGTCGCGCCGAGCGGCCAGTAGCGGCGAAACGCGATGGCGCCGCCGGGGCCGGGCAGGGTGCCGTCCGAGACCCGCGCGACATCAGGGGCGTCGGCTTCCCCGTCGCAGGACATGCGATCGATGGCGGCGCGTCCGACGGCGGCCGGCAGGTCGCTGAGCTTGGGCCGGCCGGCGGCCGCGGCCGCCGCCATCAGGTCGAGCAGGGCGCGGGCTTCGGTGTCGAGCATCGTCGTTGTCTCCGTCGGCGGTCGTCGTGGCTATTGGTCGAGCTTGATGTTGGCGGCGCGGATGATGGCGCCCCACTTGGTGCGTTCGGCCGCGATCAGGGCGCCGAACGCCTCGGGCGTCCCGGGATCGACGACCCCGCCCTGGGCGGCATAGGCCTCGACGATTTCCTTCGTCTTCAACGTCTCGACCGCGGCGGCGGTGAGGCGGGCGCGGGCGGCTTCGGGCACGCCTGCGGCCGTCACCAGGCCGTACCAGTTGTCGGAATTGACGGCTGCAAGGCCCGACTCGACGGCGTTGGGCACGTCCGGCAACAATGCAGCGCGGCTGGCGCTGGTGATCATCACCGGTTTGATCTTGCCCGACCGGAAGTGCGACAGCAGCACCGTGATGTCGAGGATCGCGAAATCGACCCGGCCGCCGAGCAGGTCGACGGTCGCGGGCGCGGCGCCGCGATAGGGCACGTGCACGATGTTGATGCCGGCCTCGCGCGCCAGCAATTCGCCCGCCAGATGGGTAATGCCGCCAGTGCCGGCCGAGCCATAGGTCAGTTTGCCGGGATTGGCCCTGGCCTTGGCGATCAGATCCCTGATCGACCCGATTCCCGCGTCGGGATGGACACCGAGCACCTCCTGGACCCGCGTCACCAGCGTCAGCGGTGCCAGATCCTTCTGGGCGTCGTAGGGCATCTTCGCCATCAGCTGCGGATTGAGCACCACGGCGCTGGGGCTGGTCAGGCCGATCACGTGGCCGTCGGGTGCGGCCTTGGCGACGAAGTCGATGCCGATCACGCCACCGGCGCCGCTCTTGCTGTCGACCACGACCGGCTGGCCGAGCCGTTCCGACATGCCGCGGGCGAGCAAGCGGCCGAACACGTCCGATGGTCCGCCGGCCGGAAACGGTATGACCAGCGTCACCGGCTTCGACGGAAAGGCCTGCGCCAGCACCGCGGGCGACGCCAGCAGAGCGGCCGCGCCCGATGCGAGGGCGGTCCGGCGGCGGATTTTCGTGGACGACATGGTCTCTCCCTGGATGGTCGCGCCGCGCGGGGCGGTCTTCTATTCGAGTTTCACGTTGGCGGAACGTACCACCGTCTCCCACCTGGCGCGCTCCCCGGCGGCGAAGGTCGCGAGTTCGGCCCGCGTGGAGGGGCTGGCGGTCCCGCCCTGCGCGGCGATGGCGTCGGCGACGTCTTTGCTCCGCAGCGCCGCCGTAGCGGCCGCGTGCAACTTCGCGCGCACGTCGGCGGGCACGGAAGCCGCCACGTCGAGCGCGTTCCAGTTGTCCGACAGCACGCTGGGGAAGCCGGCCTCGCTCGCCGTCGGGACATCGGGCAGCAGCGCCAGACGGGTCTGGCTGGGGACCATCAGGGGCTTCAGCGTGCCGGCGCGGACGTGTTGCAGGAAGGCGGTGTTGTCGAGGATCGAGGCGGTGATCCGGCCAGCCAGCAGATCGACCACGGCCGGCGCGGAGCCGCGGTAGGGCACGTGCACCATGTCGATGCCGGCCTCGCGCTTGAACAGTTCGCCCGCGAGGTGGGTGATGCCGCCGACGCCGGCCGAACCATAGGTCAGCTTGCCGGGCTCGGCTTTGGCGCCCGCCGCCAGCTCGCGCGCCGAGGCAATGCCGCTGCCGGCATGGGTAACGAGCAGCTCCTGGACGCGCGCCACCAGGGTGATCGGCTCTAGGTCGGTGCGCGGATCGAACGGCAGCTTCGCCATCAGATGCGGCATGATCGCGATCGAACTGGAGGTCGCCAGCACCATCGTGTAGCCGTCCGGACTGGCCTTGGCCGCGAAATCCGCGCCCGTCACGCCCGCCGCGCCGCTCTTGTTCTCGATCACCACCGGCTGGCCCAGCCGGTCCGACATGCCCTTGCCGAGCAGGCGGGCGATCACGTCGATCGAGCCACCCGGCGCGAAGGGCACGACGATCGTCATGGCCCGCTCGGGAAACTCGCCGGCGGTTGCCGACAACGCGCCGAGCGCGCTGGCCACGGCGATGCCGCCAGCCAGCAATCTGCGACCAAGATGCATCGAATCCCCCTCCCGATCGCCCTTCGCGCCGCGCGGACTTTGCGTCTCTCCGGCGATGCGCTATGACCGCCGCCATAGTGCAGGAGCCGCTACCGGCGGAGCAAGGCCATGGCCGATTTTCCGAACAAGACCGTCGAGGACTGGGCGAAGCTGGCCCAACGCGAGTCGAAGGACCAGCCGCTGGAGCGACTGGACTGGATGACTCCCGAAGGCATCCGGGTGAAGCCGCTCTACACCGCCGCCGATCTCGAAGGACTGGAGACGCTGGGCACGCTGCCGGGCTTTCCGCCGTTCCTGCGCGGACCCAAGGCGACGATGTACGCGGGCAGGCCCTGGACGGTGCGCCAGTATGCCGGCTTCTCGACCGCCGAGGAGAGCAACCGGTTCTATCGCGCCAACCTCGCGGCCGGCCAGCAGGGCGTGTCGGTGGCGTTCGATCTCGCCACCCACCGCGGCTACGACAGCGACCATCCGCGCGTCGTGGGCGACGTCGGCAAGGCGGGCGTGGCGATCGATTCCGTCGAGGACATGAAGATCCTGTTCGACGGCATTCCGCTCGACCGCATGAGCGTGTCGATGACCATGAACGGCGCGGTGTTGCCGGTGCTGGCCGGCTACATCGTGGCGGCCGAGGAGCAGGGCGTGTCGCAGGACAAGCTCTCGGGCACGATCCAGAATGACATTCTCAAGGAGTTCATGGTCCGCAACACCTACATCTATCCGCCGGCGCCCAGCATGCGGATCGTGGCCGACATCATCGAGTACACGGCGAAGAACATGCCGAAGTTCAACTCGATCTCGATCTCCGGCTACCACATGCAGGAAGCCGGTGCCACGCAGGTGCAGGAGCTGGCCTTCACGCTGGCCGACGGGCTCGAATACGTGCGCGCGGCGCTCGGCAAGGGCCTCGACATCGACGCCTTCGCGCCCCGGCTGAGCTTCTTCTGGGCGATCGGCATGAATTTCTTCATGGAGATCGCCAAGATGCGCGCCGGTCGCTTTCTGTGGGCCGAGATGATCGCGCGGTTCGATCCTAAGAAGGCCGACAGCCTGGCGCTGCGCACCCACTGCCAGACGTCGGGCGTGTCGCTGACCGAGCAGGACCCCTACAACAACGTGGTGCGCACGACGATCGAGGCATTGGCCGCCGTGCTGGGCGGCACCCAGTCCTTGCACACCAACGCCTTCGACGAAGCCATCGCGCTGCCGTCGGTCACCTCGGCCCGCATCGCGCGCAACACGCAGCTCATCATCCAGCACGAGACCGGCGTGACGAACGTCGTCGATCCGCTGGCCGGCAGCTACTACGTCGAGGCGCTGACCGCGAGCATGGTGGCGGAGGCGCGCAAGCTGATCGCCGAGGTCGAGGCGATGGGCGGCATGACCAAGGCGGTCGAGGCCGGCATGCCCAAGCTGCGCATCGAGGAGGCTGCCGCCCGCCGCCAGGCCCGGGTCGATCGCGGCGAGGACGTCGTGGTCGGCGTCAACAAGTACAAGCTCAAGCAGGAAGACCCGATCGACATTCTCGACGTCGACAACAGCGCCGTGCGCGAGTCCCAGGTCGTGCGGCTGAACACCATCCGCGCCACGCGCGACAAGGCCCGCGTGGAAGCAGCCCTGGCGGCATTGACCGGCGCGGCGGCCGACGGCAGCGGCAACATGCTGGCGCTGGCGGTCGAGGCGACGCGCGCGCGCGCCACCGTGGGCGAGATTTCCGACGCCCTGGAAGCGGTCTACACCCGCCACAACGCCACCATCCGCTCGATTTCGGGCGTCTACAACCAGGGTTGGGAAGGCGACGCGGGCTACCAGCGCATCATCGAGGAAATCGCGACCTTCGCCGAGGACGAGGGCCGCCGGCCGCGCATGATGGTCTGCAAGATGGGCCAGGACGGCCACGATCGAGGCGCCAAGGTGATCGCGACGGCCTTCGCCGATCTTGGTTTCGACGTCGATATCGGCCCGTTGTTCCAGACCCCCGAGGAAGCTGCCCGCCAGGCGGTCGAGAACGACGTCCACGTCGTTGGCGTCTCCAGCCAGGCGGCCGGCCACAAGACGCTGGTGCCGCAGCTGATCGCGGCGCTCGCCGCCCAGGGCGGCGAAGACATTCTCGTGGTCTGCGGCGGCGTCATCCCCGCCCAGGACTACGCTTTCCTGCGCAAGGCCGGCGTCGCCGGCATCTACGGCCCCGGCACCAACATTCCCCAGGCCGCGCACGAGATACTGGAAATGCTGCGCGGCGGCCCGGCCCGCCAGGCGGCGGAGTAGGGGGCAAGGCAGCGCGTTTCGGCCTCTCTTTCTTCCCTTCCCCCGCCAGCGGGGGAAGGCAAAAAGTATTTGCCGCACAGAGCTTTCTCGGTAGGGCCGAGATGTGTAGATACCCAAGTGCCGGTGGCGAGGAAGGTCATGAGTCTGGGCACGGGTGGGAGCGGCGGGGTCGGTGAATCCCGCATCGTCGGGAAAGCCCTCAGCGCCCCATCGCCTTGCGATCCTCCGACGTCAGTTCGCGATTGACCAGGGTCTGGATGCGGGCGGTCAGGGTGCCCCAGCCGGTCGCGAAGGTCACCCGCACCGGATACCAGCGGCCGCTGTCGTCGAGCTGGCCCAGCCAGACGCGGATCGGTTCCTCGCCGGTGGCGTCGTCCTTGGGGTTTTCGTTGCCGTAGCCGGCGATCTTCTTCAGCCGCGCCTCGCACAGCAGGGCGTCGCCGGTCATCCCGGGCACTCGCGTGCCGGGCAGCGGTTCGGTCCGGATGCGCGTGATCGTCACGTCGAACCGGCGCTTGCTGTCGAACACCGGCACGGTGCGATCGCAGGGCGCGGTGGACTTGAGCAGCCCGACCATGATCGCGGTGGCGGGATCGAACGAGCCGCGCTTCTGCTCGTCCGGAACCAGCAGCTCCGTGGGCTGGTCGTAGTTGGTGTGCTTTTCCTCGAAGGAACCGTCGCCGCGGTAGGCCACCAGCCAGGTGCGCTGGAACTTGTCGATCGCCATGCCCGAATAGCCGCTCTCGGGCCGGGGCGCGGTCGGCCCGACGCCGCCGGTTGCCCGGTTGCGGCCCTCGAAGGACGCGGTCAGCGCCCGCAGCAGGCCCTCGTTGCGCAGCGTGACGTCGAACTGGTAGCGGTCGCCGTCGACGCGCAGCATCGATTCGATGGTGAAGGTCTTCAGTCCGATGACATGGACGTGATAGTCGATCTGCACCGCGCGGGTTTCCGGCGGTCGCGCCGGAGCGGGGGCCGGTCGCTGCGCCAGCGCGGTGGCGGATGGCAGGCAACCCAGAGCCAGGACCAGTGCGGCCGCCGCGCGCGCGCGCGACCACGTCTTCCATTGCAGCATATCCGGGCTCTCCTGCCGATCCGGGACAAACTCGATCGAACCATATAGTAGGGCAGCGTGCCCGGCGCCAAGAGGTCCGGGCCTCGCCGCCGCCGCTCACGGGATTGTCAACCGCATGTCGCCGCCCGCCGTTCCAACGCCCGCCCTCAAGGGAGCCGACGCGTGGCGCGTCGTGCGCACGCTGCTGCCGCACCTGTGGCCACGCAATGCGACCGAATTGAGGCTCCGCGTGGTGGCGGCCATGGTGCTGCTGGTGCTGGCCAAGGTCGTCAACGTCCAGGTGCCGCTGCTCTACAAATACACCGTGGACGCGCTGTCGGACCCCAGGGCGCAGGCCATCG
>CAMDVZ010000136.1 GCA_945878895.1 Caenispirillum bisanense
CCCGACGATCCAGTAGATCGGCTCGTAGGCGGCCAGCGCCTTCCCGGCGGCGTCGGCGTTGGTGGCCTTGCTGTCGTTGACGTAGAGCACGCCGTCGACCGTCGCGACCCGCTCCTGGCGGTGCGCGAGACCCGGGTAGGTCGCGAGTCCGGCCGCGACGTGGTCGCGCGGCATGCCAAGCGCGCGACAGGTCGCGTAGGCCGCCGCGGCGTTCTGCCAGTTGTGGGCGCCCGGCAGCGTCCTGATCGGCTTCAGGTCGACCCTCGCGCCGTCGCGCCTGTCGAGCAGCACGCCGTCGTCCACCGCGATCGTCGCGCCCTCGCGATCCCGGACGCCGACCGTCACCACCTCGCGGCCCATCGCCCGCAGCCGCGTGGCTTCGCGCGCCGATTCGGGGTCGTCGACGCAGACGACGGCGGTGTCGCCCGGCGCCTGGTTGTCGAACACGTGGCGCTTGGCGGCGACATAGCCCGCCAGATCGCCGTGGCGGTCGAGATGGTCGGGCGTGAGATTGAGCCAGACCGACACCGAGCACCGCAGCGAGCGCACCAGTTCGAGCTGGAACGAGGAGAGCTCGAGGACATAGACGCCCTCGGCATCGAGCCGGCGGAAATCGAGCACCGGCGGTCCCAGATTGCCGCCGACTTCGCGCTCGATTCCGGCCGCCCCGAGAACATGGCCGATCAGCGCCGTCGTGGTCGACTTGCCGTTGGTGCCGGTGATGCCGGCGATCCGCGCCGGCGCGGCAACCCGTGCCAGCAGTTCGATGGCGCCGATCAGCGGCCGCCTCGCGGCGCGCGCGGCCGCGGCGACGGGATGGGGAGCGGGCAACGCGTGCGGGATGCCCGGGCTCATCGCCAGCGCGTCGTGGCGCGACCAGTCGAGGGTCGCGAGATCGGCGACCGGCAAGCCTTCCGCGGCCGCCGCGGCTCGCCTCGCCGCGTCGTCGTCCCACGCCACGAAGTCGATGCGCGCCTTGGCGAGCGCGCGCGCCGTGGCCATGCCGCTGCGCGCGAGGCCGAGCACGGCAAACCGGGTGCCGGCGAGGGGCGAGAGATCGATCACGCCGGTCTCACCGCAGTTTCAGGGTGGCCAGGCCAACCATCGCCAGAACGGTGGCGATGATCCAGAAGCGGATCACGATGGTCGGTTCGTGCCAGCCCTTCTTCTCGAAATGATGATGCAGCGGCGCCATCCGGAAGACACGCTTGCCCGTGAGCTTGAACGACACCACCTGGACGATCACCGACACGGTCTCCAGCACGAACAGCCCGCCGACGATCGCCAGCACGATCTCGTGCTTGATGATCACCGCGATGGCGCCGAGCGCCCCGCCCATTGCCAGCGAGCCGGTGTCGCCCATGAACACCATGGCCGGCGGCGCGTTGAACCACAGGAATCCCAGCCCACCGCCGATCAGCGCCGCGCAGAGCACCAGCAGTTCGCCCGATCCGGGAACCGCGTGCAGCTGCAGGTAGGTCGTGTAGACCGAATGGCCGACGACGTAGCTGATGATTCCGAACACCGAGCAGGCGATGATGACCGGCACGATCGCCAGGCCGTCGAGACCATCCGTCAGGTTGACCGCGTTGGAGGCACCGACGATCACGAGGACGGCGAAGGCGAGAAATCCGACCATGCCCAGCGGCACCAGCACGCTCTTGAAGAACGGCAGCGCCAGCTGATGGCGCAGGGCCGCGGGCGAGCCTTCGGCGATGAACGTCGCGGCGAGCGCGGCGAAGACGATCGACACGATCAGTTTCAGCCGGCCCGACAGGCCCTTGCTGTTGCGTTTGCTGACCTTGAGATAGTCGTCGATGAAGCCGATGCCGCCGAACCCCAGCGTCAGCAGCAGCACGATCCAGACGTAACGGTTGCGCAGGTCCGCCCACAGCAGCGTGGCGATCGTCAGGGCGATGAGGATCAGGAAACCGCCCATCGTGGGCGTGCCCTTTTTGGTCAGCAAATGCCCCTCGGGTCCGTCCTCGCGGATCGGCTGGCCCTTGCCCTGCTTGCTGCGCAGCAGCTCGATCAGCCGTCCGCCGAACACGAACGAGAGGATCAGCGCGGTCATGAAGGCGCCGCCGGTCCGGAACGTGATGTAGCGGAACAGATTGAGCGGACCAAACTGGTCGGCCAGCGGCGCGAGCAAGTGGAACAACACCCGTTCTATCCCTTTCGGCCGGAGCGCGCCGCGTCGAGAGCGACAATCGCGTCCACGACGACCTTCATTTTCGAACCCAGCGATCCCTTCACGACCACGATGTCGCCCGGCCGCAGCGCCTCGACGACGCGCTGCGCCAGCCGACCCGAATCGGGCGCGTGGCCGCCCCGCAAGCCACCGGGCAGGGCGTCGAGCAACCGCTCCGTCATCGGCCCGCACCCGAAGACCACGTCGACGCCCGCGGCCCGGATATCGGGCGCGAGGCCGACATGCATGGCGACCGCGTCGGGGCCGAGCTCGAGCATGTCGCCCAGCACCAGCACGCGGCGTCCGCCCGAACGCATCGCCAGCGTCGCGAGCGTGGCGCGCACCGACGTCGGACTGGCGTTCCAGCTCTCGTCGACGAGCTCCGCGACGCCACCGCCGATCGCCACTGGCCGGCGCGCGCCGCGTCCGGCCGGCGCCTCGACCGACGCGAGATCGCGGGCCGCCGCCGCGACATCGCCGCCCACGCAATCCACCACCGCCAGGACCGCCATGCTGTTGCGCACCCAATGACGTCCGGCGGCGCCGACGCGATAGCGGAGCACCGTGCCCGACACCAGCGCCGAAACGTCGCTGCCGTTCTCGTCGAGCCGGCAATCGATCAGGCGAACGTCGGCGGTCGCGTCCTCGCCGAACGTCGCGATCCGTCCGGCGCCCTGCGCGCGCGCCGCGGACCGCAGGAAATCGACCTGCGCGCCATCGCTTTCGAGGATCGCGACGCCGCCGGCCATCCCGGCAAAAATCCGCGATTTCTCGCGCGCGATGGCGTCGAGCGAACCGAAATTCCCGAGATGCGCGGCGGCGATGGTGGTCACGACGGCGACATCCGGACGCGCCGTGCGGGCGAGCGGCTCGATCTCGCCGGGGTGGTTGGTGCCGATCTCGATCACGGCGTAACGGGCGTCGCGCGGCATCCGGGCAAGGGTGACGGGCACGCCGATGTGGTTGTTGAAACTCGACGTGGCAGCGTGCGTCGATGCCTGGCGCGACAGGACGTGGCGCAGCGCGTCCTTGGTGCTGGTCTTGCCGACGCTGCCGGTCACCGCCACGACGCGCGCCGTGGCGCGCGCGCGCGCCGCGCGGCCAAGCGCCCCGATGCCGGACAACGTGTCCGAGACCCGCAGCAAGGGACCGCCGGCCGCCTCGGGCGTCAGGGCCCCGTCGGACACCAGCGCGGCCGCGGCACCCGCAGCGAACGCCGCGCCCACCCACGCATGGCCATCGTCGCCCTTGCCGCGCAGCGCGACGAACAGATCGCCGCGACGCAGGCCGCGGGTGTCGATCGAAACACCGGTCGCCCGCCAGTCCGCGCCGAGCGCGACGCCGCCCGTCGCCTCGCGCGCCTCGCGGGCGGTCCACAACACCGGGTCGACCGTCGCGACGCTCATGCGGCGGCTCCGGTGGCGTCGACACCGGTCAGTTCGCGCGCGACGGCGGAATCGTCGAAGGGGTGCGTGACGGCGCCGATCGTCTGTCCCGTCTCGTGGCCCTTCCCGGCGATCACCACGACATCGCTCGCACAGGTGGCGATCTCCAGCGCCGCGGCGATCGCGGCCCGCCTGCCGTCGGCGATCTCCACGACATGATCGGAGCCCGACGGGACGCCGCCCATGACGGCACGGCGGATCGCCGAGGGCGTCTCGCCGCGTGGATTGTCGTCGGTCACGAACACGCGGTCCGCCAGACGCGCCGCGATCGCGCCCATCAGCGGCCGCTTGGCCCGATCCCGGTCGCCGCCGCAGCCGAACACGAGAATCAGGCGTCCGCTCGCGCAGGATCTCAGCGCGCGCAGGACCTGCTCCAGCGCGTCCGGCTTGTGGGCGTAGTCGACATAGACGGCGGCGCCGGACATCGTGGTCGCCACGTGCTCAATCCGGCCCGGCGCGCCGCGGAGTTTCTCCAGCGCGCCGGTCGCGGCGCCAGCATCCTCGCCCGCGGCCACGACCATGCCGAGTGCTGCCAGCGCGTTGGCGGCCATGAAATCGCCGATCAACGGAAGATCGATCTCGATCCGGGCGCCGAACACCGACAGCGACAGCATCTGGCCGCCGGCACGAGGCACCCGCCGTTCGATCCGGAGCTCGTCGCCCGCGACGCCGTACGTCCAGGCGCGCAGACCGCGGGCGCGGCACAGCGCGTTCAGCTGCCCGGCGCGATCGGAGTCGGCGTTGACGATGGCGGTGCCGTCGTTGGCGAGCAAATGGGTGAACAGGCGGGCCTTGGCCTCGAAGTAGCCATCCATCGACGCGTGGTAGTCGAGGTGCTCGTGCGTCAGGTTGGTGAACGCCGCGGCGCAGGGCGAGATACCGTCGAGCCGGGACTGGTCGAGGCCGTGGCTGGAGGCTTCGAGCGCCACCCGATCCACCCCCGACGCGGCCAGCAACGCGAGATCGCGGTGCAACGACACCGGGTCGGGCGTCGTGAGCCCGGCCGGCCGACGCAGCGTGGAGGACACGATGCCCAGCGTCCCGACGCTGGCGGCGGGACGGCCGAGCGTCGTCCATATCTGGCGGGCGAAGTCGGCGGTCGACGTCTTGCCGTTGGTGCCCGTGACGGCGGCGATCCAGCGCGGCTGCGGACCGGCGAGAACCGCCGCCACGCGTACCAGCGCGTGGCGGGGACTCGCGAACCGCAGCACCGGCACACCGGCCGGCAGATCGTCCATCGGCGCGTCGATACCCGTCGCCACCGCGACCGCTCCCCGCGCTACGGCGTCGAGCGCGAACCGCGCGCCGTCGGCACGGACGCCGGCCAGCGCGAAGAACAGCGTGCCGGGCCGGACCACGCGCGAGTCCGCGGCGATGTCGAGAATCGCGGGGTCGGCGGCGACCGGTCCGGTCGGCGCGAGACCGGCGTCGCGGAGCAGCGCGCTCAGCAACATCAGCGCCCCCCCTGCCCGGCCAGTATCTGGTCGATGCTCGCCACGCCGCCCGGACGCGGCGCGACGGCGAGCGTCGGGCGCGGGCTTGTGGGCGCCGGTGCCGCTGGCGGTACCGGTGCCGCGGCGACCGGCGCGACGACCGCGCGCGGCGCCACCGGGGTAGCCGGGGTCACCGGGGTTGCCGCGGCAATCGGAGGTGGCGGAGGCGGCGGCGCGGCCGCGATCTGGCGAGCCCGGGCCGCCGCAACGGCGGCCGGATCGACCGGCGGAATGCCATAGACGGTGATGATCCGCTCGATGATCGCCTTCACCGATGGCGCCGCCACCACGCCACCGGTCGCGTAGCCGCCGGTATCTTTCGTGCCCTTGGGCTCGTCGATGGAGACCATGACGATGTAGCGCGGCGCCCGCATCGGAAAAGCCCCGACGAACGAGCTGATCAGGGCCTTCTCGCGGTAGCCGTGGCGGCCGGGCTTTTCCGCGGTGCCGGTCTTGCCGCCGACCTCGTAGCCGGGGACGTCGGCTGCCTTGCCGGTTCCCTCGGCGACCACCAGCCGCAGCATGTCGCGCATCATGCGCGAGGTCCGCTCCGAGATCACCCGCTTGCCGTCCTCGGGGCGCACCTTGTCGCGCCGGAACAACGTCGGCGGATGGTAGATGCCGCCGTTGATCATCGCCGCGGTGCCCGACACGACGTGCAGGGGCGTCACCGACATGCCGTGGCCGAACGCGATCGTCAGCAGGTTGATCTTGCGCCACTGCTTGGGAAACAGGGGATGGCCGACCTCGGGCAACTCGATGGGCAGCGGCTTCAGGAAGCCGATCTTGTCGAAGAAGGCGCGCTGGCCCTCGACGCCAACCTCCAGCGCCATCTTCGCGGAGCCGATGTTGGAGGAAAACTTGAAGACGTCGGCGACCGACATCACGCGATGCTGCCCGTGGTAGTCCTTGATCGTGAAGCGGTCGATCTTGATGGGCTCGCGGGCGTCGAACATCGACGCCGGCGTGAAACGTCCGGTATCCAGCACCATGCCGGTGTTGAAGATCTTGAACGTCGAACCCTGCTCGTAGACGCCGAGCGTCGAGCGGTTGAACAGCGCCTCGTTGGAAATCGTCTTGTGGCGGTTCGGATCGTAGGCCGGCAGCGACGCCAGCGCGACCACCTCGCCGGTGTCGACGTCCATCACGGCCGCGGTCCCGCCGATCGCGGAGAACCGCTGCGCCGCGCGCGCCAGTTCCTGCTCGACGAAGCGCTGCAAACGCACGTCGACCGCCAGCCGCAACGGCTCACCCTTGCGCAACTGCTTGTCCTGGGATTTTTCAAGGCCGGCCACGCCACTGTTGTCGATGTCGGTATAGCCGAGGATATGCGGCGACAGGTCGCCCTGCGGGTAAATGCGGCGTTCCTGGTCCTGGAACTCGATGCCGGGCAGACCCAGCCGGTTGATCGCGTCCTGCTCGCGCGGACTGAGACCTCGCTTGAGCCACATCCAGCTCTTGCCGGATTCCAGTCGCTCGCGCAGCTGTTCGGCGGTGAACTCCGGAAGGACGCCGGCCAGCTTGCGGGCGGTTTCCTCGGTGTCGATCATGTATTTCGGCTTGGCAATCAACGCCACCGTCGGCATCGACACGGCCAGCGGCACGCCGTTGCGGTCGCCGATCTCGGCCCGGTCGGCACGCAGCGTGTCGTTGGCGACCGCCGTCGCGCCACCGCCCTCGCCGACGTCGCGCAACAACGCCACCCACGCCATGCGCAACCCGATCACCACGAACAACAGACTGAACAGAGTGCACATGACCTGCAGCCGCGAGCGCGCGACGTCGAGCGCGTCGCGCGCGCCGCCGCCCGGGGCGACAGGCGCGGCCATGCGTGTCCAGAACCTCACTTGCCGCCTCCGGTCCGGCGAACCGCGGGTGGCGATGGCGGCGGCGGTGCCGGAGGATCGTCGTCCTCGATCACCGCGGACGTCACGGGTTCGGCGATCGCGTCGCGGCTTCGGCCGGGCGCGGGCATTGACGGGGCCGGCATTGCGGTACCGGCCCCCTGGTTGGCTGCGACACGACGGGCGGTCGCCGACGCCGAGGGGGCGTCGGTCGTCGAGGGGGCGTCGTTCCCGGCTTTGCCGGTGTTGGTCGTGACGACCTGCCCGTCCTGACGTCGCAGCGGAAATTGCTCGATGGCGCCGATCTGGCGCGCGCCGATCGGCTGGAGACGCAGATACTTGTCGTTGAGACGCTCGATCCGGTTGAGGTCGCCGAGATGGGCGACCTCGACGCGCAGGATCTGCGTGGCGCGCTGGTTCTCGACGATCTGGCGGTTGAGCCCGGCCAGCCGCTCCTCCAGCTGTTGTTCGTTGTACTTGACCATGAACAGGCCGATCCCCGTGAGGATGGCCACCACGACCCAGAACAGGATGCCGCGGTTGATCATGCCGCGCCGCCGATCTTCTCGCCCACCCGCAGCCGCGCCGAGCGCGCCCGCGGGTTGGCCGCGATTTCCGCGTCGCTGGCCGCGATCGGCCGCCGCGTGACGACGGTCCAGCCGGCGCGGCGCACGGCGCGGCCGGCCGCGCCACCGGCTTCGGGCGAATGGCGCGACGCCCGCGGCGCCTCGTCGGACCGATCGCGCAGGAAGCTCTTCACGACCCGGTCCTCGAGCGAGTGGAACGACACCACCGCCAGGCGGCCGCCGTGTCCGAGCAGGCGTTCGGCGGCGGCGAGTCCGCGCTCGAGCTCGCCGAGCTCGTCGTTGACGTGAATGCGCAGCGCCTGGAACGAGCGCGTCGCGGGATCGATCTTGTCGCGCGACGCTGCCGAGCCCAGCGCCCGCCGCACGATGTCGGCCAGTTCGGCCGTGCGGCCGATCGGCTGGCGTCCGCGCGCCGCGACGATGGCGCGCGCGACACGGCGCGACTGGCGTTCCTCGCCATAGCGAAACAGGATATCGGCGAGATCGGACTCGTCGGTCGTGTTGACGACGTCGGCGGCGGTCGGCCCGTCGGCGCCCATGCGCATGTCGAGCGGACCATCGTAGCGGAACGAGAAGCCCCGCTCGGCCTGGTCGATCTGCATCGACGACACACCGAGATCGAGCGCCACGCCCTCGACACCGGTCACCCCGCGCGATCCGAGCAGCGCATCCATGTCGCCGAAGCGGCCCTCGATCAGCGTCAGGCGACCATAAGAACCGGCCTCGACGGCACGGCCAGCCGCGATCGCCGTCGGATCCCGGTCGATCGCCCAGATCCGCGATGCCGCCGTTTCGAGCAACATCCTGCTGTAGCCACCGGCACCGAACGTGCCATCGACATAGGTGCCGCCGGCGCGCGGTTCCAGCGCGGCGACCACTTCCGCTGCGAGAACCGGCACGTGCGCGACGGCACTCATGGACGCACCGGCCGGCGCGCCAGCATGCGCGCGCGGAAACCCTGCGATTCGGCGGCTTCCTGGGTTGCCCACGCCTCGGCGGTCCATATCTGGAAAAAGCTGAACCGGCCGACGAACGCGACCTGCTCGGCCTCGCCGATCACCACTTTCAGGCGCGCGGGCAGCGATAACCGGCCCTCGCCGTCGAAGGGAACGTCGAGCGCCGCCGCGGCGAGGTGCCCGGCATCGTTGTCGGCGCCGCTGAACAGTTCCGCCGCGACCGTGCCGTCGCGCGCGACCAGATCGGCCTGGAGTTTTTCCATCAGCCCACCGAAGGCACGCAAGCCGCGGGCATCGATGGCGGGGTGTTCGAGCGAGGGCATGGCGACGAAACCGTCGAAACCGTCGGCGGACAAATGGGCGCGCCAGGAAGCAGGAACCGACACGCGGCCCTTCCGGTCGACTTTCATCAGGTACGTGGACAGGAACATCGCCCCATCCCCCTGTGCCCAGACCCCACACGCCGCCCCCTGGAGCGCCGTACCCCTGCTCTTTCAGAGCTTATGGGATTTCATGGGATATCACGGGAAAGACAGAGGCGTCAACGAAGCGAGAATTAAAAAAAAAGAGGCGATTTCCGTCGATTAGCAGACAATATCGATATTGAAACTGGATTCTTCCGCAAGCCATTCGATCACTCTGCAGTGGCAGCCACTACCGTTGGCGGTCTCGTCGAGCACGACCCACCGTCGATGCGACTTCGGCATGTAGCACATTCCGTATGAGAATTGAATCCCGCTTCGTTCCCCTCGCCACGACCGATCCACAACCAACTGTGGGCGAATCCGGAACGACCCAACCGCAAAAGCACGCCCGGGCACTCTTCGCGCCACCGTCCGCCCGAATTCGGGGTTGCGCCGGCGACCACGTCGACGATATCTGCCGGACGGCGCGTGATCCCCCGCCATTTCCGTCGCAACACGGTTTCTTGCTCGATGCCCGCCTCCGACGTGGTTTTCGCGGTGCTGTGCACCGCCTCGCACTGGTCACAAGCGCGGGCCTGTCTGGCGAGTCTGCGACGCCACGCGCCGGACGTCGGGCTCGCGTTTCTGGCGGTCGACGGGTTCGATCCGGGCGAGCGCGAAACGCTCGGCGCGGAGCGCCTCGATCCGGCGGAGTGCGTGGATGTCGAAATCCTCGCCGCGATGCGTGCCCGGTACTCGCCGATGGCGCTGTCCTGCGCGCTCAAACCCTGTCTGATCGGCGCCTTGCTGCGACGCGGCACCCCGATCGTGCACTACGTCGACGCCGACACGCTGTTCTTCGCCGATCCCGCCCCGCTGACCCGGTTCATGGCCGCGCACGACGTGGCCCTGACACCACACTGCCTGACGCCGATACCGGACGACGGGTATCTGCCTTCGATGCTGACGATCCTCCGGGCCGGCGTCCACAATGCCGGCTATGTCGGCGTGGCGAACACGGAGGGCGGACGCGCCTTCGTCGCATGGTGGGCCGACCGCCTGCGCGAGCACGGGCAATACGCACCCGCCGACGGGTTGAACCATGACCAGCGCTGGCTCGATCTGGCACCGTCGCTGTTTCCCGGTACCGGCTTGCAGCGCCACCCCGGCGCCAACGTCGCCTACTGGAACCTGCACGAGCGCATCCCGACACGGCGCGCCGACGGCGGCTACGATGTCGGTGGCGAGCCGCTTCTGTTCTATCATTTCAGCGGTTGGTCGCCCCGCGAGCCAGAGCGCGTCTCGCGTCACTCCCAACGCCACGTGGCCGCGCCGGGTTCGGCGCTCGCCGGAATACTGGCCCACTATGCCGACAACGTCGGACCGCCTGCCGATCCCGAGCAGCGCGAGACGACACCGGTGTCCGCAAAGGCGATCGGTCTGTGGTTGAGAACGGTGTTCGCGCGCCGATAGCCACCGACATTCCGACGTCGGTCCGGCGGCGAATGGAAACCGGCGGCCATGGCCCGGATTTCCGGATTTAGCGTCAGACGGCCTGTAAGCCGGGTTCTGTTCCCGCCCCGCCGGCTTGCGCCTTGGGAGGTTCGACGACCATTCCTCTGGGACGTCCGTTACCGGACGCCTCGCGCGACCGACCCGGATTGCGACGCGGAAACGCGCCCGTGCCGGTTTCCCGACACATGCCATCCCTATTTGGTCTTGCTCCCGGTGGGGTTTGCCATGCCGTTCCCGTTGCCGGGTCCGCGGTGCGCTCTTGCCGCACCCTTTCACCCTTGCCGCCGGCCGAAGCCGGTTTGGCGGTCTGCTCTCTGTGGCACTTTCCCTGGGGTCGCCCCCGCCGGTCGTTAACCGGCACCGTGTTTCCGTGGAGCCCGGACTTTCCTCGACGCCGAAGCGCCGCGGCCGTCCAGCCGTCTG
>CAMDVZ010000137.1 GCA_945878895.1 Caenispirillum bisanense
TCGCCGAGGCCACGGCGTGGACCCGGCTCGTGTTCGAGGTCACCGACCAGGTGCTGCGCGACGGCGCCCTGCCACTGTTGATGGGCGGCGACCACAGCGTCGCCATCGGCTCGATCCGGGCGGCGCGGCGGCATGCCTCGACCCATGGCCGCAGATTCCGCGTGCTGTGGCTGGACGCCCACGCCGACTGCAACACCTCGGCGACTACGCCCAGCGGCAACCTGCACGGCATGCCCGTCGCCTGCCTGCTCGGCCGCGGGCCGGACGCGCTGGTGCGGCTCGGCGACGATGGCCCCTCGCTCGATCCGCTGGCGCTGCGCCTGGTCGGCTGCCGCAGCGTCGATCCGGCCGAGAAGGCGCTGATCCACGAGATCGGCGTCGACGTCATCGACATGCGGCTGATCGACGAACTGGGCATGCGCGAGGCGATGAACGTCGCGCTGGCCGGCGTCGACGACGACACGCACCTGCATGTCAGCCTGGACGTCGACTTCCTTGATCCCGACATCGCGCCCGGCGTCGCGGTGCCCGCCCGCGGCGGGCCGACCTATCGCGAGGCACAGTTGTGCATGGAGATGATCGCCGACACCGGCCGGCTCGCGTCGCTCGACATCGTCGAGCTGGATCCCTCGCGCGACCTCCGCAACGTCACCGCCGAGCTTGTCGTCGATCTCGTCGGCAGCCTGTTCGGCAAGTCGACGCTGGTGCGGCGCTGATCGCTGGCGCGCCCGCCATCGCGATGTCATCGTCAGATGCCATGCATCGTCGACCACCGTGCCCGTGAGGACCATGAACGACCATTCCGCGCTCCCCCACGTCGTGCCGCTCGAGGGCGGCTCCAATTTTCGCGATCTCGGCGGCTACGCGACCACCGACGGTCGTCGCGTTCGCCGCGGCCTCGTGTTCCGGTCCGCCCATCTGGGGGGCCTGACCGACGCCGACCGGACGATGCTGCGCGCTCTGGCGGTGCGCACCATCGTCGATTTCCGCGGGGTGCCCGAAGCCGCCGAGACACCGCACGCTATCGACGGTGTCGGCGCCACCGTGGTGCCGGCCGCCATCCCGGCCGGCGTCGGCGAGCGCATCCGCGAGGCAATGGCCGACGGCAGCGCCTCGCCCGCGCGCGTCGCGGGCTTCATGGTCGAGCACTACCGGACCTATCCAGGCCGCGCCGCGCCCGCGTTCCGCACCCTGTTCGCGACCCTCGGCGACGGCGAGCGACGGCCGCTGGTATTCCATTGCACGGCCGGCAAGGACCGCACCGGGTTCGCAGCGGCGCTGTTGCTGACCCTGCTCGGCGTGCCGCGCGAGACCGTGATCGCGGACTACCTGCGTACCAACGCGCTGTGGACGGGCCATGTCGGCTTTTTCACCGACTTCGATCCGGCGTTGCGCGCCGCCATCGTCGAGGCGCGGCCGGACTACATCGAGGCGGCGTTCGCCGCGCTCGTAGCGGAGCACGGCGATGTCGAGACCTTCGCCGACCGGGCACTGGGCTTCGACGCCGCCGCCCGCGAAGGCCTGCGCGAGGCGCTGCTGGAAGGCTGACGCCGGGCAACCGGGCGGCGGCGGTATGCAGACCGGACGCGCCGTCTATCCGATTGCCCGAGCCGATCCATTGAAAACCTCTGCAGACATACTACATTGCCCCGGAAAAACATCCACTCTCCGGGGGACACCCACGACATCCAGCAAATCATGCACGATCACCGAGGTGCGCGATCGGCTCGCCATCCCGGCGTCATCCGGCACCATGCCAGGCGCGTCCAGCCGAAATGCGCCGAGCGTCCACTCGATTTGATCACCCGTCCAGCCGTCGCGGCCCCCCATCCAGTCGAAACCGGCCCAATCCAGCCGGAATCGGCGTCGGCCAGCCGAAACGGCCAGGAGGGGGGGGGGTGTTGGCTGGACGACCCGGAAGACCGACGATCCCGTCGTTCCCATCGCCGCGTCGGCGGCGCATCATGCCGCGGAACGCTCCTCCGACTGTCCGCCCGTGAGTCCATGACCGACGCATCCGTCCGCTACGCCATGCCCGAGCCCTTCACGATCGACGTGCCCGATCGGGCGCTCGACGATCTCGACGAGCGGCTGCGGCGCTGGCGTCCGCCGGTCTTCGTGGGCGACGGTGGCTGGGACTACGGCACCGACGAGCGGTTCCGGCGGGAACTCGTCGACTACTGGCGGCATGGCTACGACTGGCAGCGCTGCCAGGGGAAGCTGAACGCGTTTCCGAACTACCTGGTCGACATCGGCGACCAGCGCCTGCATTTCATCCGCGAGCCCGGCACGCCGGTCCTCGACGGCCCGCCGCCGCTGCCGTTGATCCTGACGCATGGCTGGCCGGGCTCCGTGGTCGAGTTCCTCGACGTCGTCGACCGGCTCGCCCATCCCGAACGCCACGGCGGCGACGCGCTGGATGCCTTCGACGTGATCGTGCCCTCGTTGCCGGGCTACGGCTGGTCGGGGCCACCGATGCGCGATGGCAAACCCGGCCCGATCGGCCCGCGCGCCATCGGCCGGCTGTGGCATCGCCTGATGACCGAGGCGCTGGGCTACCAGCGGCCCTACGTCGCGCAGGGCGGCGACTGGGGCGCCGCCGTCTCGACCTGGCTCGCCCACGATCATCCCGTCGTGGCAAAGGACAAGATCGAAACCGGTTGCCTCGCCCTGCACCTCAACATGATGGTGTTCCGCCCCGGCATCGACGAGAAGACGGCGGCGTTGACCGCCGAGGAGCGGGCATGGCTCGCGACGGTTCGATCGGAACGCGACGCGAAAACCGCCTACCAGCGCATCCAGTCGACCAAGCCGCAATCGCTGAGCGTGGGCCTTGCCGATTCGCCGGTCGGCCTGGCGGCCTGGATCGTCGAGAAATTCCATGGCTGGGGCGACACGAAGGGCGACGTGACGAGCCGGTTTTCGTTCGACACCTTGCTCGACAACATCATGGTCTACTGGCTGAACGGCAACATCGCCTCGGCCAACTGGCTCTATCGCGGCGTGCGCGAGGAGAACGCCCGCCTGGCGGTGGGCGAACGGGTCGAGACGCCGACGGCTTTCATGGCGTTCCCCGCCGATCTGGCGCCGCCGCCGCCCGAGGCGTGGCTGGCGCGCGCCTACAATCTGCGTCGCTATACGAAGATGCCGTCGGGTGGCCACTTCGCCGCGCTGGAAGAACCCGCGGCGTGGATCGAGGATATTCGCGACTTCTGCCGCCCCTTCCGCTTCGGCGCCGCCAACGACTGAACTCCGGGGAGAAAACCGCCATGACGACGACATTCAGCCGCCGCGCCGCCCTGGGCGGACTTGGCGCATCGCTGCTGGCCACGCCGGCCGCGCGCGCCCAGACCGGCGACTGGCCCAACCGGTCGGTGAAATTCGTTTGCGGCTATCCGCCGGGTGGCTCGACGGACGCCTTCACGCGCGCCTACGGCGATTACCTCGCCCAACACTACAAGCAGCCTTTCGTGGTCGAGAACAAGACCAGCGCCGGCTCCATCATCGCCTGCGAGATCGTCGCGCGCGCCGCCCCCGATGGCTACACGTTCCTGTTCACCAACTCGACGGCGCTGTTCGCCAACAAGGTCACCTACAAGAAGCTGCCCTACGATCCCGACAAGGATCTGGTGCCGGTGTCGCTGATGCCGGCCGGTCATCTGCCGATGTACGTCCACAAATCGGTGCCGGCCAAAACCATCCCCGAGTTCGTGGCCTGGGCAAAGACGACCAAAGTCAATTTCGGCACCTATGGCGCCGGGTCGGTCGCCCACATCACCTGCGCGACGTTTAACAACGTCCATGGCCTGTCGATGCAGCCGGTCCACTACCGGGGCGAAGGTCCGATGTGGGCCGACATCAACGGCGGCGTCGTGCACGCCGCGGTCGGCAGCTACCAGGCCGCGTCGGCCGCCATGCAGGCCGGCAACGCCATACCCATCGCCGTGCCGACGACGACGCGCATGAAGCGCAAACTCTTGCACGTACCGACCTTCCACGAACAGGGCGCCACGCACCCCTACTTCCTGCTGCAGGGCCTCGTGGGATGCCTGGCACCCGCGGGCACGCCGCGACCGATCGTCGAGGCCGTGTCGAACCTGATGGTCGAGGCCGGCAAGACGCCGCGCATCCAGGCGCTGCTCGAACAGTTCGGCATCGACGACGCGGCCCAGGACTGGCGCGAATTCGAACGCTATTTCCGCGAGGACGGACCGTTGCTCGTGAAGGCGGTCAAGGAACTTGGCCTCGATCCGATCTGACGCCGCGGCCTATTCGGCCGCCACGGCGATGCCGTTCTGCTCGCAGGTCGGCGCGACGTCCGACACAGTGGCGCGGCGCACGTCGCGGCGCCAGCGCACGTCGTCGAAGGCAGTGCCGCGATGCATGGTGCAGCGATTGTCCCAGATCACGAGATCGCCGACCCGCCAGCGGTGCGTGTAGACGAACTGGCGCTGCGTGGCGTGCCGCGTCAGTTCCTCCAGCAATGCCACCGCCTCGGCCTTGTCCATGCCCACGATGTCGCCGGCATGCGAGGCCAGATAGAGCGAGGTGCGGCCGCTGTCGGGCAGCGTCCGGCACAACACCTGGGGCACCGGCCGGAAGGCTTCGAGTTCCTCCGGGCTCCAGTCGCTGAAGCCGAGTTTGGCGCGCGAGGTCATGATCGAGTGCAGCACGGTCTTGCCGACCACGCGGCGCTTCGTCTCCTCCGGCAGCGCGTCGTAGGCGGCACGCAGATCCGCGAACTCGGTGTGGCCGCCGATCGGCGCGATCGATTTGGCGTACAGCATCGAGGCGTAGGCCGGCAGGCGCTTGAAGGAGCTGTCGGTGTGCCAGAGCCGGTTGCCGAGCTGATAGAGCCGCTGCCGGCTTTCGGCGCTCCAGACCTTGCCCTCGGGATCGAGATTCGAGACGTCCGCCATGTTCCGGTGCAGCCGCAGCTTCTCGCCTTTGCGGACCGAGAACACCGTGGTTTCGAGTGGCCCGAAGTGACTGGCGAACGCCATCTGCGCTTCGTCGGTCAGTTCCTGGCCACCGATCACGACGACGGCGTATGTCGCGAACGCCGCCCGCACGTCGGCCAGGTCTTCCGCAGAGACCGGCTTCGACAGGTCGAGGTCGCCGATTTCGGCGGCGAAGTTTTCGGTGATCGGTTCGACGGTGATCGGCATGGCAACTCCTCGGCATCGACGGCACGCGCGCCACCGCCGTCGCGACCGGCATTCAAGCACCGGGCCCGAGAGGCGTCCAGACGGAGCGGCGGCAACCGGCGCATGGCTGCGCTGACGGTCGCCCGGTCCGCAGGCGAGACGCCGCGCCACGCTGACAGAGGGCCGCGGTGCGTGCAAAGTGGCGCCTCAACTTTCCGGAGTGCTGCCCATGAACGGCCCGCGACCGCCCAGGATCGACAAGCTCGACGTCCAGGAACTGTTCACGACGCCGGTCTGGATCATCGACCTGGCGTCCGACGAGCATGTTCCGCTCAATCGCGCGCTCAAGGCCGAAATCGAGCGGCTGTTGACGCCGCGACCGAAAATTCCGCTCGGCGCCAACTGGCAGACGGAGCAGACGCTGCACGAACAGTCCGCGTTCCGTCCGCTCCGCGACCTCGCCGACATGGCCGCGAAGGGCGCCATGCGCTGGCTCGGGCTGGAAAACCATCCGCTGGTCATCACCGGCTGCTGGGCCAACATCAACCCGCCCGGTGCCCACCATCCGCGCCACAGCCATCCCAACAACTACCTCAGCGGCGTCTACTACGTGCAGGCCGGGCCGGGATCCGCCGAAATCGTGCTGTCGGACCCGCGGCCGCAATCGTTCGTCATCATGCCCGGCCCGAAGCAGTTCACCGCCAGAACCGCCAACAGCCGCGCGATCGACAGCAAAGACGGTCGGCTGGTGCTGTTTCCGTCGTGGCTGCAACACCACGTCGTCAGCAACCAGAGCCAGGTGGAGCGCATAAGCATCGCGTTCAACTTCATGATCCCCAACTACACCGAGACCGCCTCGGCCCCGATGTGGAAGGGCAACGTGAAGGCGACCAGCAGCTAGAGTCGCTCCGGCCCTCCGCCAACACCCACGATGCCGTCGAGGCGCGGCGTCTGGCGCGGGCGGTTCCCGACCGTCGAGCGCGCCCTCGCGATGGCGGCGAGCGCAGGCCCGTCCCCGGGCATGCATTGCCCGGCGGCCCTTTTCGCGTGCGTGGCCGCCATTGGTCCGCTAGGAAGAGCCGCTCACTAAATTCGACCCAAGGTACCCACGCTCCGATGTCCACCGCCCCGGTTTCCCGCGCCACGCCCCGGCGACCGTCGGTGATCGTCGTGGACGCGGGACTTTTGGACGACGACAAGGGCCATCACCTCTCGTTCGCGCGCGGCATCGCGGCCGCCGCGGCCGGCCGGGGCCTGTCCGCCCGCGTCTACGGCGCCGCCGGGGCGGTACGCTCGCTGCGCCGGCACCTGCCTTTCGTGCCGCTGTTCCGAAACGGTGTCTACGACATCGCCCTCGCGGCGGGATGGGAAGAGGCGACCTACCTCGGGCAGAACGCGGCCTATCGCGCCGATCTGACCAAGATCGAGGCCGACTTGCCCGACGGGCCGGTCGTGCTGGTGTTCTCGACCGTGATGCACAATCAACTCGCCGCCATCGGCGACTGGATGCGCCACCTGACCCGCCAGGGGCGGGCCGCGGCCGGCGTGATCCAGTTGATGATGGCGCCGAAATGGGCACCGGCGGACCGGCGCAACGAGCAGGGTCCCGATCTCTACCGGCGCGCCATCGCGGCGTGCGGCGACCTGCCCGGTCGCCGCCTGTTCCTCGTGGCCGAGAACGGCGCCATCGCCGACGAATACCGCGACCTGCTGGGCGTCGACGTGGAGACGCTGCACTTTCCGTCGCCGGCGGCGGGCGCTGCCTCCTCGTCGCGCGCGGCCGGCGCTCCGGTCACGATCGCCTATGTCGGCCATAGCAGGCCCGAGAAGGGCTATCATCTGCTGCCGGAAATCGCCCACCGGCTGCGTTCGTATCCACGCGCGAAGCTGATGCTACACGTCCATCACAACGGCGAAGCGCACATGCTGGAGACCGAAGCGCGCTTGCGCGCCGAGTGTCCGGACGCCATGAGGACCGGATCGCTGAGCCCGGCCGAATATGCGCGCTTCATCGCCGGTGCCGACGTGTTGCTGCTGCCCTACGATGCCGTCAGCTATGGCGCGCGCGGTTCGGGGGTGCTGATGGAAGCAGCCGTGGCAGGCAAGCCGGTCGTGGTGCCGGCGGGTTCCGGAATGGCAGCCGACCTCGAGTCCGGGCTGGCCGCGGGCACCACGTTCGACTCATTCGACGCGCCGGCCATCGTGGCCGGCATCGGGCGGTTGCTCGACGACTACGACGGGCATCGCGCGCGGGCGGCGACCGCCGCCCTGGTCGCGCGCGGGCTGAGCAACCACGAGACCTATCTGGACAGGGTGCTGGCCTATCTCGATCGCGCCGGCGCGACCTGAACCGCCTGCCGGCTCAAAGGCCAAGCTGGCCGATGCCGATGAATTTCATGCGGCGCGCTTCGCGCAGCGCCGTCGGGTCGAGGTTTCCGAGTACGCGCAATTCGGCCTCGATGGCATCGCCTGCCGCCCGCACCGCGGTCCCCGGCTCCCGATGGGCGCCGCCCGCCGGTTCGGGAACGACGCCGTCGCACACACCCAGCTTGCGCAGGTCGTCCGACGTCAGCCGCATCGCCTCGGCGGCCTCTTGCGCCTTGTCGGCGGTGCGCCAGAGAATAGACGCGCAGCCCTCCGGCGTGATCACCGAATAGACCGCGTGCTCCATCATCAGCAACTTGTTGGCCGCGGCGATCGCCAGCGCGCCACCGGATCCGCCCTCGCCGATCACCAGACTGATCAGCGGCACTTTCAGTTGCAGGCACAGCTCGATGCTGCCGGCGATCGCCTCGCCCTGGCCTCGCTCCTCGGCATCGACGCCGGGGTAGGCGCCGGCGGTGTCCACGAAGGTGATGACCGGCAGGCCGAACCGGTCGGCCATGCGCATCAGGCGCTGGGCCTTGCGGTAACCCTCCGGCTTGACCATGCCGAAATTGTGCTTGAGCCGGCTCTCGGTATCGTCGCCCTTCTCCTGGCCGATCACGGCCACGGGCCGTCCCCGGAAGCGACCCAAACCGCCCACGATCGCGGCGTCCTCGGCGAAGGCGCGGTCCCCCGCCAGCGGCGTGAACTCCTCGATCAGGCCGCCAATATAGGCCTTGGCGTGCGGCCGCTCGGGATGCCGCGCGACCTGGACGCGCTGCCACGCCGTCAGCTTGGCGTAGGTCGCCTTGATCTGGCGGTCGACCTTCTGCTGTAGCCTGCCGACCTCGTCGGCGATGTTCACGCCGTCGCCGTCGCCGAGATGGCGCAGCTCCATGATCTTGCCTTCGAGCTCCGAGATCGGCTTTTCGAAGTCGAGATAGGTGGTCATCCGGCGTCCGGGGTGAGGCTGGCGGGGTTCATGGGGATCGCTTGCCGTCCCGACCCGCGGGTGTCAAGCGGCCGCGGCGAGGCAGGTCGTCAGTCCTTCAGCAGCGAGCGATCGTGGACCGTCGTGTCCTGACCGACGACCGGATCGCCGATCGCCGCGGCGAGGCCGATGGTGCCCTTCCATTCACTTGGCGGACGCACCCGCCCGTCGCTGCCGACCTGGTCGAGCCCCCAGTAGATCTCGAGACGATGACCGTCGGGGTCGCGGAATTCGATGGCGATCTGCACGCCGGCCCGGCGACGTCCCTCGAAATCCATCGCCACGCCGTTGCGCGCGAGATAGTCGCGGGCGCGCAGAACCTCGTCCAGCGTGCCGACCTCGAAGGCGAGATGGTGCAGTTCGACGCTCGCGGACCGGCCCGGCAGGCCACCGACCAGCGCGAGACCGTGATGGTCCGCGTTGAACCGCAGGAACACCATGCCGCCGGGCATCATGGTCTCGGAATAGACGTCGGAAACCTCGAAGCCCATCAGCCCGGTGTAGAACGCGACCGATCGCTCCAGGTCGGCGCAGTTCAGCACGACGTGGCCGATCTTCGATATCCGGAACGGCGTGCCGGGTTTGCGGCCGAACGCACGCAAACGGTCGGTATCGATCCCGTCGGTCATGCTGTCTCCCTCGTGGTCACGAATCGCCCTTCCCGCCGGCGGCGTTCGACAACGGATGATGGTCGCGCACCAGCGCGGTCAGGCGTTCGTCGAGCACGTGGGTATATATCTGGGTGGTGGCGATGTCGGCATGGCCCAGCATCGTCTGGACCGCGCGCAGATCGGCGCCACCGGCCAGCAGATGGCTGGCGAAGGCATGTCGCAGCACGTGCGGCGAGACACGCCCGGGATCGATGCCGCGCTCGACCGCCAGTTCCTTCAGCAGTTGCCCGACGCGCTGGCGGGTCAGATGACCCTCGCGGCCGCGCGAGGGAAACAGGAACGGCGAGGCCTCGCCGCGCTTGAACGTCGCCCCGCGCACCCCGAGCCAGGCGAACAGCGCCGCCCGCGCCGGCTCGCCCAGCGGCACCATCCGCTCCTTGCCGCCCTTGCCGCGCACGATCAGCACGCGCGGATCGCGCTCGACCGCCGCCAGCGGCAGCGTCACGAGCTCGGACACGCGCAGGCCGGTGGCGTAGAGCAGTTCGATCAGGGCCGCGAGCCGCACTCCCTCGACGCGATCGCGCGCGTGGGCGACCTCGATCAGGCCCGACACCTCGTCGCGCGAAAGGATCTTCGGCAGGGATCGGTCCAGCCGCGGCGAATCCAGCGTCGCGGACGGATCGTCGGCGCGGCGGCCATCCGACAGCAGGAAGCGGTAGAACTGGCGCAGCGCCGAGAGACGTCGCGCCGCGGTGCGCGGGCTCATCCCGGCGTGGCGCAGGCTGGCGATCCACGCCCGCAGCGAATCGACGTCGGCGTCGAGTGGACGGGCGCGGCGGCGGGCGAGAAACGCGGTCAGATCGTCGAGGTCGCGGCCGTAGCCTTCCTCGGTGTTGCGGGCGGCACCGCGCTCGGCGTTCATCATTTCGAGGAACGCTTCGACCTCGGCGGCGCGCGCGGGCCCTTCGCGACGCTTGCGGCCACGCCGGTCGCGCGGGCCGGCGGTCGCACGTTCGCGCGGGACCATGGCCATCGTTCAGAGCCCCGCCGCCAGCGCGTATTCGACCGCGAAAGCGCGCGCGGGTTCCACCAGGCCAACGCCGCGCAGCGTCTCGACGATCAGGCCCGCGAGGACGGGATGCATTTCCGCCAGTGGTCCATCGTCGGCCAGCGCGAGCACCAGGCCCAGTGCCTCGGCGATCCGGCCCGCCGCCACCGCCTCGCGCGCGGCGGCCAGGCGATGGGCTGGCGGCGGATCGGCGAGCGCCGCGGCCAGACGGCCGGCATCCGCGGCCGAGACGCCAGGCAATCCAAGGCCGGCGGCGAGGCTGGCGGCGATGGCCCGCTCGGTCGCCGGGCGCGAGGTGGCGGCGGTCCAGCGGTCGTACCAGGTCGCGTCCGGATCGACGGCACCGGCGAGAATGGCCAGTGGCAGGGCGCGCAACGCGGCATCGCCGCTGCCCTCGCGCGAAATCGCCGCGTGCCAGCGTCGGGCGCCCGCGAAATCGCCCAGATGCAACATCGCCCGCATGCCCGCGACGGCAACCGGCGCGGAGCCCTGGGCGGCAAGCGGGGCGAGCTTGCGCAGCCCGGCGCGGATCGCGCCGCCCGCGGCGGGCGCGTCGGGACGGGACAATAGCTGGACGACCGCCGCGAGCACGGCGGTATC
>CAMDVZ010000138.1 GCA_945878895.1 Caenispirillum bisanense
GACCTACGAGAAGGGCATCCGCGTCAGCGATGTCCAGATGAAGACGCTCGACCTTCGCGGCGACGCCTTCCATCCGGAATGGAACTACGCCATCGTCCCGCGCAAGAGCGATAAATCGTAGCTGTTATCCTGGCGACTGTCCTAACGCACCCGGCCGGGGCTCGGGAAGCCGAGAGTCGGCGAACTTCCGGTTACCGTCGGGTGCCCTCGTTGCCCCGGTGGCGCGATGGTGCCCGCTGCCGGACTCGAACCGGCACGACCTCGCGGTCTCGGGATTTTAAGTCCCGTATGGCTACCAATTTCATCAAGCGGGCGCGCGACCGGACGCGATCAAGCCGCATGATAACAGCGACCATGCGACGGACGGCGGGAAAGTTGTGGCCGGCGCGACCACGCCGGGGTCGTCACGCGGCCAGCACCCTGTCGACGAGGCTCGCGCAGACCTCCAGCGCCCGATCGAAGCCGATGCGGTCGGCATGGAGGCCATACGACATGCCTTGCACGAAGCGCTCGTATTCTACTCGCCAGAGCGGATCGGCCGCGATGCGCGGCAGCATGGCGCGCAAAAGGGCGAGACCCTCGGCGTTGGGGTCCTTCGTGCGAGGGGCGTCGTCGGCGAGAATCTCGCGAGCCAAGGGCGCGAAGGCAGCGACCTCTCCCACGTGCGACGCCAGGGCCGCGAGATCGTGCAGGTGGCGCACGATCAGGGGATCGTCGGTTTTGGCGGACCGGTCGCGTACCGCCGCGCGCCATGCGAGCGCGCTGATCTTGTCGGCCGCCGTTTCCACGGGATCGACGCAGAGCAGGGCGGCGACTTCCGGCGGTGCTTTCGCCGCCCGCGCCAAAAGCGACTGGACGGGACGCGGTATCGGCTTCCGTTGCGTGCCGCCGAAGGTCATCTCGATTTGCAAGGTCGGGCGGATGCCGGCAGCCGGCGGAAACGTCGCTCCGTAGTGAAACGAGGCGCGGAAGAACCGGCTCATGTTGCCGATCAGCACCTCGCCATCGAGCGCGAAGCCGGCCTCGCCGAGGGCGGCGATCACCGTCTCGCGAAACTTGCCCCGTCGCGTGCGCGCGGCACTCGGAGTCGGTGCATCGATCGACACCTTGAAATCGATGTCCTCCGAGAACCGGCTGATCAGTTGCCACGCCGCCTACAGCGAGGTGCCGCCGGAGAAGACCGGTACGACACCCGCGACTTCGACTGACGCGATCACCGCGATGGCCCGCACGACGTGCCAGTCCTTCTCGACATGGCTTTCGGCGGCGCCGAGCGCCTGGGCCGCCAGTTCGATGAAGCCCCGGTCAAACACGCTCGTAGGCCATCGACATGCCGTTGAAACCAATCTTGCGCCGGACTCGCCTGCCGACGCCGATGTCGCGTCCGGTCGGCACCTGGGTGATGCGCCCCTCGCTGTAGGCGCGTTGCAGCATCGTCAGATCGGTGCGGATGCCGAGCCGCCGGAAGGCCTCTTCGGTCAGACGGTAGAGGCCCTTGCAGGGGATCACGCTGCCGTCGAAGGGCGACAGGCCGGTGCGGGTGTAGATGCCGAGTCCGATCCGCGTCAGCTTGCCCTCGCGCACGAGTTCGCGCAGCACGCGGCCGACCTGGTTGTAGCTGCCGAGATCGGCAAAATCGGCGCGCAGGAACACGTCGCCCTTCTTGCGGGCGATGCGGGCGTCGATCTTCGCAGCGACCGCGAGGGGTTTGCGAGGCAACTTTTTCATTGTGTCAGAGTACATCATGGAAAGCCGGATTACATCGCATAATCAACGATTGACGGCCGTGCATGAGCCACGGATTCTGCCTCAGGTCATGAACGCGCCGCCATTCACGTCGACCACGGTGCCGGTGATGTAGGCCGCGTCGTCCGATACCAGGAACGCGATGGTGGCGGCGACTTCGGTTGCCAGCCCCAGCCGGCCCGCGGGAATGCGGGCGAGCGAGTTGCGCATCACCTCGTCGGTGGCGTTGGTGCCGCCGGGCGTGCCGATGCGACCGGGCGCCACGCAGTTGGCGGTGATGCCGAATCTGGCGCCCTGGTCGGCCACGATGCGGGTCATGCCGATCAGGCCGGCCTTGGCGGCTGCGTAGTTGACGCCGGTGTCGGGCACCGCCATGCGGCCGGCCCGCGAGGAGATGTTGACGATGCGGCCCCAGCCTTTGGCTTTCATGGCCGGAAACACGAGCCGGCAGAGCACGAAGGACGACGTCATGTTGAGCGCCAGCGTGCGGTTCCAGATGTCGGTGGGCATGTCCTCCAGCGCCACCGACAGCCCCCTGGGCAAGGGCATGCCGCCGGCGTTGTTGACGAGGATGTCGATGCCGCCGCGGCGGGCAGCGACGTCGGCCACCAGCGCCGTGATCGCGGCTTCGTCCATGACGTTGGCGACGTGTCCCTCGGCGTCGCGTCCCTCGCCGCGCAGGCGCTCGGCGATCGCCAGCACCTTGTCGGAGCGGTCGACCATGACGGCGGCGCGCCCATCGGCGGTCAGCCGCTCGACGGTTGCGAGGCCGAGGCCACTGGCGGCGCCGGTGACGAGCGCCAGACGTTGCGGCGATGCCATGTCGTTTCTCCTTGCCCTGTCGTGTCGCGCGCGCCGCCGGGGGCGTTCCGGCGCGCCGATATCCGGGACGACCATGCGACCCGGTTCGCGGCGCTGTCAAAGCGCCGGCCGACGCGCCGGCCGACGCGCCGTCCGTCGAGCGGGTCGACCGTCGGGTCGGGCGGCTGACTTTATCCGGGTGAAAATCGAGACCGCCGACGTGCCGCCGCGCCCGGCGACGATGCGACCTTGTCGCCGCGGATGTGAGTATTTCTGTGGATCGTGCCGACAAGGCGTGGTGTTTCAAGCCCTTGGCCGGTGGACTGTTGGTCGCCTCTTGGGTTTCGGTGTCTAGCTGACGGCAGTCTGCCGGCCGTCGGGATCGACGCGCGCAGGATTTGGCGGCGCCGAAACCTCGCCAATGTTACACTTTCGTCATGAACGCACCCGTTTCCGCCCGGTTACCCCGTTCCGCGCTCGCCGAGCGGATCTGGGACATGAAGTACCGTCTGAAGTCGGCGGATGGCGCGCCTGTGGACAAGACCGTCGGCGACACATGGCGGCGTGTCGCGCAAGCCCTTGCCGCGCAGGAACGCGATCCGGCGCGCTGGGAAGACCGTTTCCAGCATGCCCTTTCCGGCTTCAAATTCCTGCCCGCCGGCCGGATTCTCGCCGGCGCCGGCACCGGCCGCGACGTCACCCTGTTCAACTGTTTCGTCATGGGCAGCGTGCCCGACGACATGGCCGGCATCTTCGAGCATCTGAAGGAAGCCGCCGTCACGATGCAGAGGGGCGGCGGCATCGGCTACGATTTCTCGACCTTGCGGCCGCGCGGCGCCCTCGTGAAGGGCGTCGGCGCCGATGCGTCGGGGCCGCTCAGCTTCATGGATGTCTGGGACTCGATGTGCCGCACCATCATGAGCGCCGGCTCCCGGCGCGGCGCGATGATGGCGACCCTGCGCTGCGACCATCCCGATATCGAGGCCTTCGTCGACGCCAAGCGCGAGGCCGGCCGCCTGCGCAATTTCAACGTCTCGGTGCTGGTCACCGACGCCTTCATGACGGCGGTCGACGGGAATGCCGACTGGCCGCTGTCGTTCAGCGGCAAGACGTTCCGCACCGTCAAGGCCGCGGCCCTGTGGGATCGCATCATGCGCGCGACCTACGACGTCGCGGAGCCCGGCGTGATTTTCGTCGACCGCATCAACCGCACCAACAACCTGCGCTATTGCGAGACCATCGCGGCCACCAATCCCTGCGGCGAGCAACCGTTGCCGCCCTACGGCGCCTGCCTGCTGGGCTCGATCAATCTGGCGGCGTTGGTGGCCCGTCCGTTCGAACCGGACGCCGCGCTCGACATGGCCGCGTTCGAGGAGATCGTGCCGCTGGCGGTGCGCATGCTCGACAACGCCATCGACGTCTCGCGCTTTCCGTTGCCGGCGCAGGCCGAGGAGGCGAAGAACAAGCGCCGCATGGGACTCGGCGTCACCGGTCTCGCCGACGCGCTGATCATGTGCGGCGTGCGCTACGGCTCGCCGGACGCGGTGCGCCTGACCGAAACATGGCTGGCGGCGTTGCGGCGCTTTTCGTATCTGGCGTCGAGCGATCTCGCGGCCGAGAAGGGCTCGTTTCCGCTCTTCAAGCCGGGTCCGTTCCTCGCGGGCGAAACCGTGGCATCCCTCGACACCGACGTCCGCGCCTCGATCCAGCGCTATGGCATCCGCAACGCCTTGCTGAACTCCATCGCGCCGACCGGTACCATCTCGCTGCTGGCCGACAACGTGTCGTCGGGCATCGAGCCGGTGTTCGCCTTCACCCACGACCGCGCCGTTCTCCAGCCCGACGGCTCGCGCCGGATCGAGCAGGGCGCCGATTACGCGTGGCGCCTGTGGCACCATCTGAAGGGTGGCGATGCCACGCCGGGACCGGCCTTCGTCGACGCGCAGACATTGTCGCCGGCCGAGCACCTCGCGATGCAGGCCGCGGCGCAGAAATACACCGACAGCTCGATCTCCAAGACGATCAACCTGCCGGCCTCGATCTCGTTCGAGGATTTCAAGGGCGTCTATCGCGAGGCCTACCGAACCGGCTGCAAGGGCTGCACGACCTACCGCCCGAACGCCGTCACCGGTTCGGTGCTGACGACGACCGACCATGCGCCACCGGCCGCCGCCACGAGGGTCGCGCTGCCGGCCATCGGCCAGCCGATCGACCGGCCCAGGGAGTTGCCGGGTCTGACCTACAAGATCAAATGGCCGGGCAGCGATCACGCCATCTACATCACCGTCAACGACATCGAGCACGACGGCCGCCGCCGGCCCTTCGAGATCTTCATCAACTCCAAGAACATGGAGCACTACGCCTGGACGGTGGCGCTGACCCGCATGGTCTCGGCGGTGTTCCGGCGCGGCGGCGACGTGTCCTTCGTGGTCGAGGAGCTGAAGGCGGTGTTCGATCCGCGCGGCGGACAGTGGGTCGATGGCCGCTACGTGCCCTCGCTGCTGGCGGCGATCGGACAGGTGATCGAACGCCACCTGATCGACATCGGTTTCATCCGTCCCGGCGAAACAGCGCTGGCCGTCGACCCGGTCGGCGCCGCGCTCCGGCCGGTCGAAGCGGCCACACCGGCCAATGTCGGCCAATGCCCGCAATGCGGCGCCGCGGCCCTGACGCACCGCGACGGCTGCGACCTTTGTCTGGGCTGCGGCTACTCCCGCTGCGGCTGACGAACCATCCGGCTGCGGCGGGTCCCTATTGCCATGGACCAGGCAGCGGCCCGTGCCGCCGCCCTACAGCGCCAGTCGGCCCGGGGGAAGCCCCAGCAT
Source organism: Caenispirillum bisanense (assembly GCA_945878895.1). Taxonomy (GTDB): domain Bacteria; phylum Pseudomonadota; class Alphaproteobacteria; order Reyranellales; family Reyranellaceae; genus CAMDVZ01. The sequence goes on from CAMDVZ010000138.1 coordinate 5,373, forward strand.
GACGCGACCACAGATTTCGTAGTTCGAGCCATGGAGCGCCACGTGCTGGGCCGCCACGTGGACGTCCCGGAAACAGCGATCGAGCGGGCTCTTGCCGTAGACCGCGGAGCCGGCGGCGGCGCCATACATCAGATCGACCGCCTGCACGCTCGCCGTCAGCGCGTTCGCGCGGGCGAGCCGCAACAGCGCGGTCTGTCGGACGGATATCGGTCGGCCCGCCCGCACGTCGTTCCACGCTTCCTCGACCGAGGCGTAGAGCCAGGTGCGGGCGGCGCGCAGGACGGCCTCGGCGCGTCCGACATCGGCCTGGATCGTCAGCCGGTTCGCCGGCGCGTCGGCGAAGCCGTGCGATGTCTTGCCGCCCGCGAGGTCCACAAATGCGTCTATGGCGGTGCGGGCGATCCCCAACGGCACGGCGGCCATGGCGCTGTCGAGCAGGGCCATCTGCGGCATGAGGTACAACGGATCGGCGACGCGCGGCGGAGCATCGAGCCGGATGACCCGGTCGGCGGGAATGAACAGATCCCCGATCTCGTAGTCGTGGCTACCGGTTCCCCGCATGCCGCCAGCGTCCTACGTATCGATCAGCGTGCCGTCCGCGGCCGGGAAAAACACCAGGCGCACGTCGGGGCCGCCCGCCGCGGTTTTCTTCGGCGCGTCGCCCTCGTGGACGACGCATCCGCCCAACCACCAGTCGCTGTGACCGATGCGGCTGGCGAAGGTCCAACGACCATTGGCGATGAAGCCGCCCTCGACGCCGCGGAGCCGGCCGGTCGGCCGCAAGGCGCCGGCCACGACCGCGTTGGCGGCCCCGTAGATCGTGCGGGCTGCGTCGAGTGGCAGCCGGGATGCCCAGATGCCATAGGCCATGCCGATCATCAAGTTCCAGCCTGCGGCGCCATCGGCGGCGGCGATGGTTTCGACCACCGCCATCGACGTCGTCGGGTCGGCCTGCAGGCCATCGACATCGCGCGGAATCATCATCCGGAACAGCCGGGCGTCGTGCAGCGCCGCCAGCACCGACGGCGCGAGCCGGCGTTGCCGCTCGCCGAAATCGCGGCTTTCGCGGATCACCGGAACGATCTGTAGCGCGCGCTCGATCAAGAGCTTGTCGTCGGCGGACATGGCCGCACTCCTCCAGGAGCCGATCCGGAAAGGACTCCAGGCCGGAGAATCGATCGTACCCCATTGTCGGGCACCTTCAGGCCGAATGGAAGCTGCGGGATGTGGACGCAGGAACTTCGCCGGAACCACGCGCGCGGGATGAGACGTTGCCCGAGCGATCCGACGGACGCGGCATGGGCGCTGCCCTGGGGCGCCGCTGCCGCGCGCCCGCCATCGTCGGGCCGTTCGCCAACGGGGGCTATCGGGAACCGGGGCTGGCAATCGCCGTGGCCGCGACGGGCACGGCGAAACTGGAGATCGTCGGTCGCAAGGACGTCCGCGAGTTCGCAGCGCTGCCCAAGCGCCGGATCGTCGAGCGCACGCCGGGTTGGTGCGCGACTTCGAATGCTTCGCGTGCGCCATCGATGCCTGTGCGCGCCTCCCGGTCATCGGCGCCATGCTCGGGCAATTGGCTCGCCTGGAGGCTTCGGCAGGAGACGGGACTCTCCGGGACCGCGCTACGGCATGTCCTTCTTGCCGTGGACCAGCCGAACCATGGCGTCGTCGGGGATCGGCGGCATCGTCGCGTCCCAGCGCTGCCAGGCGGCGCGCATCGCGTCGAGCCGTTCGGGATGGCGCCTGGCGAGATTGGCGCGTTCGCGTTCGTCGGCGACGACGTCGAACAGGTATTCGTGCTCGCCGACGGCGAGATACTTCCAGCGGTCCGTTCGCATCGCCCGCTGGTTGTTGTGCTTCATGCGCCAGAACAGGGCCCGCTCGCCGACCGCCGCCGGATCGGTCAGGACCGGCAGCAACGAGGCGCCATCGCCCGGATAGTCGGGATGGGCCGTCGTGCCGGCCGCCTCGAAGAACGTCGGCACCCAGTCCATCGTGATCGCGAGCTGCTGGGTGGTGGTGCCGGCGGGCGTGCGGGCCGGCCAGCGCACCACGTAGGGCACGCGGATGCCGCCTTCCATCAGGTCCATCTTGCCGCCGACCAGCGGCCAGTTGTCGGAAAAGCGCTCGCCGCCATTGTCGCTGGTGAAGACGACGATGGTGTCGTCGGCTATGCCCTTGTCGTCGAGCGCGGCCAGAATTCGGCCGATGCCTTCGTCCATGTGGTGAATCATGCGGCGGTAGGTGTGGATGTTGCCGCCGTCGAGATGGGAGATCGAACGCCCGAGCGACTTGGCCAGCACTTCGTCGTCGCGCGTTTCCCACGGCCAGTGCGGCGCGGTGTAGTGCAGGCTGAGCAGGAAGGGCTGGCGTTTGTCGGCGCTGCGCGAAACGAAGTTGACGGCGCGATCCGACAACAGATCGGTGAGATAGCCTTCGCGATGGACCTCGGTGCCATTTTCGAACAGGTCGTGGGTGCCGAAGCTGTCGACGTGGGTGAAGTAGTCGACGCCGCCCGCCACCGGTCCGAAATGCTCGTCGTAGCCGTTCGCCAGCGGCCCGAAATGCGGCGGGAAGCCGAGATGCCATTTGCCCACGAGCGCGGTGCGGTAGCCGACCTCGCGCAGCCGCGAGGCGATCGTGGGATGGTCCGGCGGCAGCCCCATGACCTTGTCGCCGCGCATGGCGCTGCCGATCGGCTCCTCGGCTGCGCCCCGCAGACGGTACTGGTAGCGGCCGGTCGCCAGCGCGAAGCGGGTCGGCGAGCACACCGCCGAATTGGCGTAGCCGCGATTGAAGCGCAGCCCCTGGGCCGCCATCCGGTCGATGTTGGGCGACACCGGCGCGCGACCGCCGTAGCAGCCGAGATCGGCGTAACCGAGATCGTCGGCGAGGACGAAGATGAAGTTCGTCGGCATGGCGATGGGTACTCTTTGGCGCGAAGGGACCGGAGACGAGAGTAGGCCCGGGCAAGCCCGTGTCCACGCCTTGTTTTGCGCCCCTCAGACGGTCGGGTTGTCGCCAAGAAAGCGGACCTGCTCCTCCAGTTCGGCGATACGCGCGACCAGCCGGTCGACGGAGGGCGCGATTTCCTCCTCGGTGTAGCGGGCGACGATGTGTTGCTGGCAGTTCACGTCCCAGGCTTCGAGATCGAACAGGATCGCGCGCTCGACCTTCGCCGTGTAGCCGGGCATGGCGAGACGTTCGAGCAGACTGGCGTCGCCCTCGACGATCCGCGCCCGGCCCCACAGCTTGATGCGTTGACGCGTGGCGAAATGGAGGATGAAAATGTGGGCGCGGTCGTTTTCGGCGAGATTGCCGACCGTGATGTATTGCCGGTTGCCGCCGAAATCGGCGAAGCCGAGGGTCCGGTCGTCGAGCGCTTTCAGGAAGCCCGCGGGCCCGCCGCGGTGCTGGATGTAGGGCTGGCAAGCGGCGCTGGCGGTGGCGAAAAAGAACGTGTCGATGGCGGCGAGGAACGTCTGCATCTCCCCCGGTATCGTCGTCGCCCACGGACGTGTCGCGGCGGTCCGCTCCATGTGGGCGCGCGACCCGAGCCGGGTCTGCGCGGCCTTTACCGACGCCGTGAAGGCAACGTCGCTGGCGGGTGGCTTCGACGCGGTATCCGACATCGCGGGTCAGGCGGTCGTCGGCGGCTTGTCGAGCGCGCCGCCGTAGGTGTCCTCCTTGAGCACGATCCACGTCTGCGACGCCACCGCGCACAAGGTGCCGGACTCGGTGTAGAGCGCCGTCGTGGAATGGAGTTTGCGGCCATCGACCCCGGTTCGGCGCCCGACCACGAGGCAGCGCTCGCCGGCCTTCGGGCGCGCGACGATCCGCGCCGTCATGCGGCCCGTCAGCGCGGGGCGCCAGTCGTCGGGATCCTGGGCGGCCCAGGCGCCGGGGCAATCCAGCGTGCCCCAGACGTATTCGAAACCGATGCGGCCATCGGCGCCGGCATGCGCGGCGTGCGGATGATAGACGGACCACGATTCGCCGCCGGCTCCGGTCGGGCCGCCCCACACGCGCAGTCCGTCGCCTTCGGCGCGCTCGCGGCCGCACACGATGCAGCCCGCGAACGCGCTGCCGGCGTGACTGCCGCCGGCCGACCATATCCGCTCGGCCCGGCTCCAGTCGATCGCCGGCACCTCGGGAACGAACGCGAGCTCGGCGCGGCGCGCTTCGCAGATCAAGGTATCGGCATGCATCAGCCGCAGGCGGTCCGCACCGTCGCGCACGATGTCGAGAGGCATTTCAAGCGGCACCGGCGCGCGATAGGTCACCTCGACCGCGTGCTCCTCGCCCAACGCCTTCGCCAGCAGGCCGCCGACATAGCCGCCGTTGCCGCTCAGTATTGGCCCGCGCTGCCCGCGCCCGACCACGATTCGTTCGTTCATGTGCTCTCCCCCGCGCGCGACGGTGCCGCGTCGCGCGCATGGCCGCAAGTCTCGCGTTCGTGGCGCCGCCTCCGTATGGTCCCGGGCGATGAACCAACGATCCGTAGCGCCCGCGTCGCGCTTTCTGCCGATGCTCCTGCTAGCGCTCTGCTTCGCGCTGGGCGTGTTCACGCGCGGCCAGCTGGATACCTTCTCGGTGTTCGTGCCCGCGCTGCAGGAATCCTTCGCCGCCGGCCGCGCCGACATCACCGGCATCTACGGCATGGCGCTGCTGGGTGTCGGTTTCGGCGGGCCGCTGGCGGGCTGGCTGTTCGACCGGCTGGGGCCGATGCGCGTCGTCGTCGCCGGTCTCGTCTGCGCGGGGTGCGGGTTGCTGCTGGCCTCGCAGGCGACGGCCCTGTGGCATCTGCATCTCGCCATCGGGTTCCTGGGCGGGGTCGCCACCGCGGCGCTGGGAGGTGTGTTCCAGTCGGCGCTGCTGGGGCGCTGGTTCCGGGCGCGCCTGGGCACGGCGCTGGCGGTGGCGTGGTCGGCCAACGGTGTCGGCGTCATGCTGCTGGCGCCGGTCGTCGAGGCGCTGATCGCGGCGCGCGACTGGCGCTTCGCCTGGTGGTGCGTCGGTCTGGCGATCCTGGCTCTGCTCGTACCGGTTCTGCTGATGCCGTGGCGGCGCGTCGCGGCGGGCGAGGACGGCACCGGCTCGCGCGCGGGTGCCACGTCGGCGGAAGTGTCCGGCGCGACGATAGGCTCCGCACTGCGCGACGGCGCGTTCTGGGGCATGACGGCGTCGTTCGCCTTCACGTCCGTCGGCATCTTCGTGATCAATCCGCAGATCGCGGCCTATCTTGTGGAGCGCGGTTTCCCTGTCGCCACGGCGGCCGGCGCGGTGGCGCTGACCGGCCTGTTGATGCCGGTGGGCATGATCGGCT
>CAMDVZ010000139.1 GCA_945878895.1 Caenispirillum bisanense
GGTGCCCGAAGGGCGGATGGGGGTGTGTCGGTCGAGGCCGAAGCGCCTGAAGAAACGTGAATGCGCTTCGCGCGGCCGTATCGGCGGCGCGGCCATTCTCGGGCGCCGCACTTGTCGCACCACCCGCCCCCATCCGCCCTTCGGGCACCTTCCCCCGCCGCTGGCGAGGGAAGGCATGAAGTTCGACGACGCACCAACCGACGGAGGCAGGCGTCGATGGAGATCAAGGCGGGACAGGCCGAGGCGTTTCTGCGCGGGGCGGCGAAGGCCAAGGATGGCCCGCGGCTGGTGCTGCTGTTCGGCAACGACGATGGTCTGGTGGCGGAGCGCGGCAAGGCGCTGGCGGCGACGATCTGCGCGGACCTGTCCGATCCGTTCCGCGTCGTCGACATCGGCGGCGACGCCCTGAAGCAGGATGCCGCCCGCCTCGCCGACGAGTTCCAGTCGATGTCGCTGATGGGCGGACGCCGGGTCGTGCGGGTGCGGCCGGCCGGCGAGGAGTCGCTGGCCGCCGTCGAGGCGCTGCTCGAAGCCGGCGCCGGCGACACGCTGGTCGTGATGGAAGCGGGCAATCTCGCCAGGACGTCGGGCCTGCGCCGCGCCGTCGAGGGCGCCGACAACGCCGCGGCGATCGGCTGCTACATGGACAACGACGCCGCCGTCGGCGGGCTGGTCGACCAGGTGCTGCTGCAGTTCGGCCTGCGCGCCGCACCCGAGGCGCGCGACTACCTTGTCGACAGCCTGGGCGGCGACCGGGCGCTGTCGCGTGCCGAGCTCGAAAAGCTGGCGCTCTACAAGGGCGTGCCGAAAGAGGGCGCGCCGCCCGACGCGCGCATCGTGTCGCTGGAGGAAGCCACGCTGTCGGTCGGCGACAGCGCCGCCATCGGGCTCGACGACGTCACTTACGCTGCCTTCGACGGCGACCAGGGCGGCCTCGACCGGGCGCTCGACCGGGTATTCGGCGACGGCATGGCGCCGGTCGCCGTCGTGCGCGCCGCCCAGCGCCACGCCGACATGCTGCATCTGCTGACGGGACAGGGTCGCGACGTCGAAAGCGCGATGGTGCGCTTGCGACAGCCGCCCCACTTCATGCGCCGCCGGCGTCTGGCCCGCCAGGCCCGCGCCTGGCCGACCGATCGTCTGGCGCGGGCGCTGGAACTGGTGCTGAAGGCCGAGCTCGATTGCAAGACGACGGGCATGCCCGACGAAGCGATCGCGCGTCGCCTGTGTCTCAGCCTGGCGCAGGTCGGCCGCGGCTTGCAGCGCCAACGCGCGTGAGGGACGCCGCCGTCAGCGCAGGATGGCGCCGACGACGATCTGCACGAAGCGGTCGACTTCGGCCTGGCCGGCGACCGAGCCTTCCTGCCACGACGGCTGTACCTTGAGGAAATGCTGGCCGTAACCGGTCAGCAGCACTTGCGTGTGGAAGCGCGTGCCGGTCTTGACGTGGACCACCGACAAGGTGGCGCAGCGGAACACGACGCTGCCGACCGGACAATTGTCGGGCGGCCGGGCGACCACGATGTCGCGAAACAGTCCGCCAGCGGTCCAGCCGGTGGTGATCACACGCATGGCGGTCTCGAATTCGGCCAGCACCATCGGATCGTGCGAACCGTCGGGCACGCGCCGGTCCAGATCGTAGACGGAGATGCGCGCCGAGGGGAGGTTGGCGTTCTGGTAGTCCCAGGATTGGCCCAGCCCCGGCCGCCCCGTGCGCTGCGCGTGGTCGGTGAAGCGAATCATGCTCGTGGCCGCGATCCGCGGCGGAAACACCAGGCCGGTGCGCGCGTGCGTGCCGACCGCCGCCGCGGTCACCGGCTGGCCCGCCGAGGGCCGGGTCGTTTCAGGTGTCGCGGCCACCGGCCCCCGGGGTGTCTGGGGCGCGGCCGCGGGTCCTGGTTGGCTTGCCGCCGGCCGGGCCGGTTCGGGCGTGGTCACGATCGACCGCCGCGGCGTCTGCGGCGCGGTCGGCGAGGCATTGGTCCCCGGTTGGCTTGCCGCCGGACGGGCCGGCTCCGGCGTCGTCGCGAGTGGCCGTTGCGGCGCCGGTGGCACCACTGGCACGGGCGCCTCGCGCGGCGGGTCGAGCGCCAGCGCCGCCGCGGACGTCAGGACGGTCAGGGCTCCGACGATGGCGAGCGCGCGCGGGAGTTTCGCGCCGGTCATGACTTTCTCCGGAAGGACGATTCCGGCGGCAAGTCTAGACGTCGAGGTTGGCGACCTTCAAGGCGTTGGTCTGGATGAATTCGCGGCGGGGCTCGACCACGTCGCCCATCAGGGTGGCGAACAACATTTCGGCGTCCTCGACCTGGTTGACGCGCACCTGCAGCAGCGAGCGGGCGGCCGGGTCGAGCGTGGTCTCCCACAGCTGGTCGGGATTCATTTCGCCCAGACCCTTGTAGCGCTGCACCGTCAGGCCGCGCTTGCCGGTCTCGTAGACCGTCGTCAGCAGTTCGGTCGGCGCGTGCACGATGGTCTCGCGGTCCTTGACGCGGAAGGTCGCGGAGCGCTCGTAGACGTCCTTGAGTTCCGTCACCAGCCCGTCGAGGCGGCGCGCCTCGGCCGAGCGCATCAGGGCGGCGTCGATCACGTGGCGTTCGGTCACCGCCCGCAGGGTGCGCTCGAACATCAGGCCGCCATCGCCGGTCGGCGCGCCGCGCCAGCCGCGTTCCAGTTCCGGACTGACCAGATCGAGCCGGCGCGCGATGGCGGACGCGGCCTCCGCCGCCCGTTCGGCGTCGGCCAGCACCGCCGGCGACAGCGCGCCCGCGATGGCGGCCTGTTCGATCACCGGGGCGCTGGTGACGCGCCGGCTGAGCGCCAGCGGCTTGAGCAGGTTGGTCACCGAACGCGCGATGTCGACGGCGCGCCGCAGCTCGGCGCCGGCGATCTGGCGGCCGTCGGCGAGCGTCAGCACGGCGCCGTCGATGCCGTTCTCCGACAGATGGTCCTCCTGGGCGCGCTCGTCCTTGAGATAGACGCTCGATTTGCCGCGGGTGGCCCGATAGAGCGGCGGCTGGGCGATGTAGAGGTGGCCGCGGTCGATCAGCTCGCGCATCTGGCGATAGAAGAACGTCAGCAGCAGCGTGCGGATATGGGAGCCATCGACGTCGGCGTCGGTCATGATGACGATCTTGTGGTAGCGCAGCTTGCCGACGTTGAAATCGTCGTGGCCGATGCCGGTGCCGAGCGCGGTGATCAGCGTGCCGATCTCGGCCGAGCCCAGCATCTTGTCGAAGCGCGCCCGTTCGACGTTCAGGATCTTGCCGCGCAGGGGCAGAATGGCCTGGAAGGCGCGGTTGCGGCCCTGTTTGGCCGAGCCGCCCGCCGAATCACCCTCGACGATGAAGAGTTCCGATAGCGCCGGATCGCGTTCCTGGCAGTCCGCCAGCTTACCCGGCAGCGAGGAGATGTCGAGCACGCCCTTGCGTCGCGTGAGTTCGCGCGCCTTGCGGGCGGCCTCGCGCGCGGCACCCGCCTCGATCACCTTGGCGACGATCTTGCGCGCTTCGCCGGGGTGCTCCTCCAGCCACTGGCCGAGACGATCGCCGATCACCGACTCGACGGCGGGCCGGACTTCGGAGGACACCAGCTTGTCCTTGGTCTGCGAGGAGAATTTCGGGTCCGGTACCTTGACCGACAGCACGCAGGTGAGGCCCTCGCGCATGTCCTCGCCGGTCAGCGCGATCTTCTCTTTTTTGCCCGCGCCGGATTCCTCGATGTACTTGTTGAGCGAGCGCGTCAGGGCCGCGCGGAAGCCCGCCAGATGCGTGCCACCGTCGCGCTGCGGGATGTTGTTGGTGAAGCACAGCGTCGTCTCGTGGTAGGAATCGTTCCACTCCAACGCCGCCTCGACGGCGATGCCGTCCTTCTCGCCGCGCACCGAGACCGGTTGCACGATGGCGGTCTTGCCGCGATCGAGATAGCGCGCGAAGGCCTCGACGCCGCCTTCGTAATAGAGATCGACCACGACAGGCTCGACGCCGCGCGCGTCGGTCAGCGCGATGCGGACGCCCGAGTTGAGGAACGCCAGCTCGCGCAGGCGATGCTCCAGGGTGGGCGCGTCGAATTCCGTCTTCGTGAAGGTGCCGGTCGAGGGCAGGAAGGTGACCTCGGTACCCTTGCGGCCCTCGGGCGCCGGGCCGACCAGCTCCAGATCCTTTTCGGCCTCGCCGTGGCGGAAACGCATGAAATACTCGCGGCCATTGCGCCAGATGCGCAGGTCCAGACGCGAGGACAGCGCGTTGACGACGGCGGCGCCGACGCCGTGCAGGCCGCCGGAGATCTTGTAGGAGTTCTGGTCGAACTTTCCGCCCGCGTGCAGCTGGGTGAAGATGACGTGCGCGGCCGAAACGCCCTCTTCCTTGTGGATGTCGACGGGCACGCCACGGCCATTGTCGCGCACGGTCGCCGAACCATCGCCGTGCAAGGTCACTTCGACCTTGTCGCAATGGCCCGCCAGCGCCTCGTCGATGGCGTTGTCGACGATCTCGTAGACCATGTGGTGCAGGCCGGTGCCGTCGTCGGTGTCGCCGATATACATGCCCGGCCGTTTGCGCACCGCATCGAGGCCGCGCAGCACCGTGATCGAATCGGCGTCGTAGTCGTCGCCGGCGTCGGTCGCGGGGAGGGTGTCGTCGCTCATGGTGTTCCGGCTTCCATCGGCTGGCGCGTCGTCGCGCCGGTCAGCGGGGTGAGAGGCCGCCGTCGGCGACCTGGAAAAATTGCGCCCGTCCAGCGAACGCGGCGAAGGCCTCCCTGTCGGTGCCGGTCATCCAGGCCTGGGCCCCGATGTCGGCGATCTCGTCGAACAGCGCCTCGCGGCGGCGGCGGTCGAGATGGGCGGCGATCTCGTCGAGCAGCAACAGCGGCGGGCGGCCGCGCGCCATCGCGGTCAGGCGCGCGTGCGCCAGCACGATCGCCACCAGCACCGCCTTCTGCTCGCCCGTCGAGCCCTCGGAAGCGGGAATGTCGCGATCGAGATGGCGCACCGCGAGATCGCTGCGATGCGGCCCGGCGCTGGTCGTGCCGCTGTCGGCGTCGCTCCGGCGCGCGACCGCGAGGCGTTCGCGCAAGGCATCCTCGGCGTCGAGCGCCGCCATGCTGGCGACCCAGTCGTCGACCTCGCCGGCCATCGCGACGGCGGCGCGCGGAAACGGTCCGACCGCCAGACGCACGGCGCTGTCGAGGCGTCCCACCAGCGCCAGGCGCGAGGCGGTCAGTGCCACGCCGTGACGCGCCATCGTGTCCTCCAGCGCCGCCAGCCAGCGGTCGTCGGCCTTGCCCTCGGCCAGCAGCCGGGCGCGCTGGCGCATCGCCTGTTCATAGGCAGCCACGCTGACGGCGTGATCGGGGTCGAACGCCGCGGCCATGCGGTCGAGAAAGCGGCGCCGGTCGCCGGGGCCATCGACCCACAGCCGGTCGAGCGCCGGCGTCAGCCAGATCGCCACGACATGGCGCCCCAGTGCCAGCGGTCCGGAGGCCGGGCGGCCGTCGATGCGCACGACGCGGCGCCGCGGCGCGCTTTCGCCCTCGGCCGGGGCTGCTTCGAGGCCGGTGCCGATGGCGACGCGCCCCTCGGGCGTGTCGAGCGAGGCAGCGACCGCCCACGGACCCAGCGGCGCCGGTTCGCCGGCGCGGGCGCGGCGGCCGACGTCGTCGAGCCGGGCGCGGCGCAGGCCGCGACCGGGTGTCAGGAAGGAGATCGCCTCCAGCAGGTTGGTCTTGCCGACGCCGTTGTCGCCCGTCAGCACCACCGGGGCGGCGTCGATGTCGAGACGCAGGCCGCGATAGCCGCGAAACTCGGTCAGGCGAATCTGGCGGATGGCGAGCGGGCGCGGAACGGGTTCGCCCCCGGCGATCGGGAACGGCGCGGCGGGCGTAATCAGGGCCTGGAGAGCGCCGCCGCTCATACCCGCATCGGCATGAGCACGTAGAGCGCGCTCTCGTCGGCGGCGTCGCGCACGATGGTCGGCGAGCCGGCGTCGGCCATCACGAACTTGGCGTCGCCGCCGCCGATCTGGGCGGTGATGTCGAGCAGGTAGCGCGAATTGAAGCCGATCTCGATGGGCGTGCCGTCGTAGCCGACCTCGATCTCCTCGGTGGCGCTGCCGGCGTCGGGGCTGGTGGCCGACAGCACGAGGCTGTTCTTGCCCATCGCCAGCTTGATGGCGCGCGATTTCTCGGTCGAGATGGTCGACACGCGGTCGACCGCGCGCTCGAATTCCTTGCACGGCACCATCATGATCTTGTCGTTGCCCGACGGGATCACGCGTTCGTAGTCGGGGAAGGTGCCGTCGATCAGCTTGGAGGTCAGCGTCACGGTTCCGCAGGTGAACCGGATCTTGGTTTCCGACAGCTCTACATCGACGGTTGCGTCGGACTCGTCGATCAGCTTGCGCAGCTCGTTGACGGTCTTGCGCGGCACGATGACGCCGGGCATGTCGGCGGCACCCGCCGGCAGCGGCAGCTCGACCCGCGCCAGCCGGTGGCCGTCGGTCGCGACGCCGCGCAACACGTCGACACCCTCGGACTTGGCGGCGTGCAGGAAGATGCCGTTGAGATAATACCGGGTTTCCTCGGTCGAGATCGCGAAGCGGGTGCGGTCGATCAGCCCCTTGAGATCGCTGGCGGCGGTCTGGAACCGGTGCGGCAGGTCGCCGTCGTTCATGACCGGAAAATCGCTGACCGGCAGACATTGCAGCGTGAAGCGCGAACGGCCCGCGCGCAGGATCATGTTGCCGTCGGTGCCCGTCTCGATCTCGACCTGGGAGCCGTCCTGCAGCTTGCGCACGATCTCGTAGAGCGTGTGGGCGGGGGCGGTGGCCGAGCCGGTGTTCGAGGCGATTGCCTCGACGGTTTCGGTCACCGACAGGTCCATGTCGGTGGCCGACAGCACCAGCCGTGATTTTTGAGCCTGCATCAGCACGTTGGAGAGAATCGGAATCGTGTTCCGGCGCTCGACGACGCTCTGGACATGCTGCAGGGCCTTCAAAAGGGCGGCCCGCTCGATCGTCAGTTTCATGGCTGGATCGCGGCGTTTCTACAGGAGGGCGGACTCCCGAAAGGGTCGGGACCGCTTCGCGGCGGGACCGCGACCGACCGGACCGGGCGCCCCAACAGGGATGCGCGGCAGGAAAGTCGGTGGCCGCGCGAAACGGACGCCGACTATAGCACGCCGGCCCGGTTTCCCAAGCGATTTCCGGCGTTTAGAGTGCGTCCCAGACATGGCGAAGGGCTCCCGGACCGGCCGGAAGCCCTTTTGCCGACGATCGGGGCGTCCGTGTCAGCCCGCGAGCATGCGGCGCAGCATCTCGACGTCCTGGGCGATCTGCTGGTCCAGACCGCGCAGCTCCTCGATCTTGCGCACCGCGTGCATGACCGTGGTGTGGTCGCGGTTGCCGAACTTGCGGCCGATCGAGGGCAGGCTGGCCTGGGTCAGCTGCTTGGACAGGTACATCGCGACCTGGCGCGGCCGGGCAACCGAGCGCGAACGGCGCGGCGAACCCATCTCCGCGACCTTGATGTTGTAGTGCTGCGAGACCCTGAGCTGGATTTCCTCGATCGTGACGCGCCGGTCGGCGTTGCGCAGCACGTCGTGCAGCACTTCCTGGGCGGTCTCCAGCGTCGTCTCGCGACCCACCAGCGTGGCGTGCGCCACGACCCGGTTGAGCGCGCCCTCGAGCTCGCGCACGTTGGTGCTGATCTTGTGGGCGAGGAACTCCATCACGCGCTCGGGGATGCGCACGCCGGCCTGTTCCGCCTTGCTCTGCAGGATGCCCAGGCGCAGTTCGTAGGTGGTGGCGTGGATGTCGGCGACGAGACCATGGCTGAGGCGCGAACGCACGCGGTCCTCGACGCCTTCGAGATCCTGGGGCGACTTGTCCGACGACAGCACGATCTGCTTGTTCTGGTCCACCAGCGCGTTGAAGGTGTGGAAGAACTCTTCCTGGCTGTGTTCCTTGCCGCAGATGAACTGCACGTCGTCGACCATCAGCACGTCGACGCCGCGGAACTGCTCCTTGAACGAGATCGTGGTCTTGGCGCGCAGGGCCTGGATGAAGCGGTTCACGAAGGTCTCGGCCGACAGATAGACCACGCGCCGCTGCGGATCGCGGGCCCGGATGGCGTGCCAGATCGCGTGCATGAGATGCGTCTTGCCGAGCCCCACCCCGCCATAGAGGAACAGCGGATTGAAGACGGGCGTCTCGCTCTCGGCGATGCGACGCGCCGCGGCGTAGGCGAACTCGTTGGGCTTGCCGACGACGAAGGATTCGAAGGTGAAGCGGTTGTCGGGATTGCCGACCATGTCCTCGTAGGCGCGATCGGGCGAACGCGACACGGCCGGACCGGTGCGCGGCATCGCGGGCGCGGCGCCGTTGTACGCCACCGCCGGCACCGGGCCGGCCTCGACCGACGGCGACGTCGCCAGCTCCGGCCCCTTGCGGTTGACCGGCGCCGGCTGCACCACGATCTCGATCGCGCGGATGTCGGCGTTCTCCCGCGCCCACTGCGCCTGGATGCGGTTGAGGTAGTTGTGGGCGACCCAGTCGCGCATGAACCGGGTCGGCGTCGACAGCCGCAGGCGACCGTCGCGGAACTCGCTGAGACGCAGCGGATCCAGCCACGTCTTGTAGGCCTTTTCGCTCATCTCCTGCTGCAGGCGCTCGCGCACCCGCGACCATTGTGGCTCGAGACTGTCTTTCATGGCGCGATCTACCATCGCCTTCCCCGTATCCTGGCCGTCCGCTCCGCTACGATTGTCGCCATGAAAGTCCTCCCGCTTTCCATCCGGCGACGCCGCCGCGTCGGCCGAGAGGGTCCATTGGCCCCTCGAATCCGTCTTTCACGTTGAACGCCCGCGTGTATCCCGCCTCGGTCATCGCTTTCGCCGCCGCCGCAGACCGCACGCCGCTGCGGCACAGCATCAGCAGGGGCCGCGCGCCGGGCGCGCCCGCGATCGCCGCCAGCGCCGTCACGAAGCCGGCGTTCACCGTCATCGCGGGAAACACCTGCCAGTCGACGCGGGCGACGTCCTTGCCCAGCGCCGACACGTCGGGGCCACCGACATAGGTCCATTCCGCGGTCGTGCGCACGTCCACCAGCAGCGCGTCGGGCCGCTCCGCCAACATGCGCCACGCCTCGCGCGGCGCCACGTCGCCGGCATGTCCCGGCGCGGCCGAGACGGCGTAGGCAACAAGTGGATCGGTCGTGTCGTTCATGGGCCCCCACTCGTGTCGGAGGGCGATGGAGTATCTGGATGGCGAACCGGCGGAACCGAAACGACGACGGGAGGGAGCGCTTTTCGGCGTCCGGCGACGATTGCCGAACGAGACCGGCTTGCGCGTCCCTTTGCCTCTCGACCTTCCATTTTTCGTTGCCGGTTCGCAAACCCAACCCCACGCCGTACTCGCGAACACAAAGCGACGATAGACACCCGCCGCGCCCCTCGCAACGACTAGAGACGCCTGTGTGTCCTAATTATTTCAGGGTGCAACGCGATGCTCGATTGACAAGGGCGGCGGCCGAAGTTAGCGCAAGGATCGTCGCGGCGACGAGGCGCAACCTACCCGCCAGATATAGCGCCGACACCGGCGCGACACGCACCAGCGCGGGCGATTCGCGGCGTTCCGATTTCCCGCCCGGCATGTGGAAAGTTTGTGCGCGGAGATGGGCGCCGCTCGCGTCCGCCGGAGACGCAACGAAAAACGGTGGAAAACGCCCGGAAAACCGCCGCGACGGAACACGCCACGACGCACGCAAACAAAAACGGCGCCGCCCGAGGGGCGACGCCGTTTGAAATCGGTCGCGACGCGCGGAGGCGTCAGGCCATCGCCTTGACGCGCTTGGTCAGACGCGAGGTCTTGCGCGAGATCGTGTTCTTGTGCGCCACGCCCTTGGAGACGCCGCGCGCCAGCTCGCCCTCGGCGGCCCGCAGCAAGGTCGCCGCGACCGCCTTGTCGCCGCTGGCGATCGCGTCCTCGAGCTTGCGCACCGACGTGCGCATGCGCGAGCGGCGCGAACGGTTGACGACCGTGCGACGCTCGGTCTGGCGGGCGCGCTTCTCGGCGGATTTGTGGTTTGCCATGTCGTTCCATCCGGCGGGCCGTGGCCCGCGCTGAAATACCGGGTTTCTCGAAAGAAGCGGCGCTTATAACGGCGACCCGTTGAAGCGTCAAGCCGGGCCCGCGCCGGCCGGACCCGCGCCGGGCCCGCGCGACGGTCAGGGCAATCGGGTGAAGGCCGTTCTGGCTCCGGAGCGCTTGTTGCATCGACGGAAACCTCGCCGATGTTGCACCGTCCGGATAGGGGTAGGGAGCGCCGCAGGCACCCCCTCCCTCCGAACCGGACTGGCGGGTCTCCCGCATCCGGCTCTCCAGTCGGTGGTCTCACCCACGAGGGGACCGACAGGCCAGCGCATGGGCGTCCTTCAAGCTGAAGAGCCCGTGACCGGCAAAGAAGGCATTGGGCCAGCGATG
>CAMDVZ010000140.1 GCA_945878895.1 Caenispirillum bisanense
AAACTGAGCCACCTCGTGTGGGATGGCTACGACGCCATCGTCGGGGCATGCGTCGACGCGTGGCGCTTCCTGGTCGGCGATCCAGACAGGATCCGGTCGATCGCCACGCGAGACTGGGCGTGTGTCAATCTTTAGGCGACTTGGTATAAATTGTAACCGCCCATACCTTGATGTTGGGCGCGTCGGCTTTCTCAAGTTCCGGACGTCGCCCTTCGTCGAAGCCAGGGGCGGCAAACATCACATACCGCGCCTTGTGCCCGGATGCCTTTGTCAACAAGGCGTGAACATCCCGTTTCAATTTGCCATTGTTGGTATGCTTCACTGCCGCGAATATCTCGGCGGCGACTGCACCTGGTTCCTTGCTCTGAATGTCGAGGCCGCGTCGGGTGCCGAGGTTGAGTGTGAAACCACGCGCCGCCGGATGCTCGCGCAAGAGAATTTCCACGGCTCGAAGCGAGGCTAGATATGTCGCGGTTTGATTGATCTGCTCGATTAGATTCAAGTCCCGATCTTCCAGAGGATGTCGTCCCATCTGCTCGAACTTCAGCGACTTCAGCAGACCCAGCGGCCAGCGGTTGGTTTCAAGGTGCACGCCAATACGCGTAGCGGAAGCCGCCGCCGCGCGCGCGATCCGACGCCGCAGGGCGACAACATCGTCAAGCGATTCGATTTCCACGGCTTCCATTTCGACCCCTTTCGACGTTCGACGGGTATCCGGCTCGGACATCCTGCCGCTCACGTCGATGTAGCGGCGGCGTGAACCGTCGACCACCGACTACGCCGCCGTCTTGTCCTCGCCGGCGCGGATCAGCGATCCGGCTGGAAGACCGAGACCGGTATGCAGCCGCCACGCCATCCGCAAGGTCAGCGTTCGCTTGCGGCCAAGGATTTCGTACACACGGTTTCGGCCACCGATGAACGGCACCAGATCGATTGCCGTCAGGCCGTTCTGCTCCATGTGGAACCGGATCGCGTCGATCGGGTCGGGCAAGGGCATCGGATCGTTGGCCGACTCCCAGGCCTCGACGAGCGTCGCCAGCACGTCCAGCCGGTCGCCCTCGGGCGTGCCGCGTCGTGCGTCCATCAAGCCTTCGATCTCGATCAGCGCCCGGCGATGGTCGCGTGCCGTGCGGATCGGAAACACCGTCACCGTGCCATTTCCGGTCGCGTTAGACCGTTTGCGCGTCGATGCCGTCGTATTGCGCGTGCGTGCCGATGAACCGGACATAGATCACCCGATAGTCGTAGTTGATCTTCGCCGCCAACCGGTACTTGTTGCCGGCGACGTTGAAGACGACGCGCCCTTCCTTGAGGATGCTGGCGCTGCGCAAATCCCGCTTCACGTCGGCCGGGTTGGCCCAGTCGGCCGTCCTGGCCACCTCCTACCACGCCATCAACGGCCCGAACGCATCCAGATAGCGTGGATCCTGCCCGAAACGTTTCAAGGTGCCCGGCGCGATCACGCGCATGTCGCTATTCTACCATGATCCCGGGTTGGGACAAGGGTGCCAAACCCCTCAATGAATCTCCGGCTCCGGCGTCTTGCCGCCGGCGTTGGCGCGCAGGAAGTCGAAGTCGCAGCCCTGGTCGGCTTGCTGGACGTGGCGGGTGAAGAGCAGGCCGTAGCCGCGCTCGTAGATCACCGGCTTGCGCGTCCAGGCGGCGCGGCGCGTCGCCAGTTCTTCGTCGCCCACCAGCATGTTCAGGGTGCGCTTTTCGACGTCGAGTTCGATGATGTCGCCCGTCTTCACCAGCGCCAGCGGCCCGCCGACATGGCTCTCGGGTGCAACGTGCAGCACGCAGGCGCCGTAGCTGGTGCCGCTCATGCGTCCGTCCGAAATGCGAACCATGTCGCGCACGCCCTGCTTCAGCAGCTTTTGCGGGATCGGCAGCATGCCCCATTCCGGCATGCCGGGACCACCGAGCGGCCCCGCCTGCTTCAGCACCAGCACCGTGTCGGCGGTGACGTCGAGATCGGGGTCGTCGATGCGGGCGGCCATGTCGTTGTAGTCCTCGAACACCAGCGCCGGCCCGCTGTGCTTGTGCAGGCGCGGTTCGGCCGCCGAGGGCTTGATGACCGCACCATCGGGCGCGAGGTTGCCCTTCACGACGGCGAGCGCGCCGTCGGCTTTCAGCGCCTTGTCGAGATCAAGGATGACCTCGTGCAGGTAGGTCTCGGCACCGGCGATGTCCTCGCCCAGCGTTTTGCCGCTGACGGTTTTGGCATCGACGTGCAGCAGCGGCCGCAGCTTTTCGAGGAAGGCGCACAGGCCGCCGGCGTAGAAGAAGTCCTCCATCAGATACTGGCCCGAGGGGCGGATGTTGGCGATCAGCGGCGTGTCGCGCGCCAGCTCGTCGAAGCGCGTCATCGGCAGGTCGATGCCGGCGCGGCCCGCCAGCGCCACGAGATGGATGATGCCGTTGGTGGAGCCGCCCAGCGCCATCAGGGCGCGGATGGCGTTGTCGAAGGATTTCTTCGTCAGGATATCGCTGGGCTTAAGATCCTCCCACGCCATCTCGACGATGCGCCGGCCGGTCAGGCTCGCCATGCGGGGATGGTTGGCGTCGGCGGCGGGGATCGAGGACGCGCCGGGCAAGGTGAAGCCCAGCGTCTCGGCCATCGACATCATGGTGGCGGCCGTGCCCATCACCATGCAGGTGCCGAAGCTGCGCGCGATGCCGCCTTCCATCTCGTCCCAGTCGGCGGCCTGGATGCCGCCGGCTTTCAGCTCCATCCAGTATTTCCAGACGTCGCTGCCCGAGCCCAGCGGCTTGCCGCGCCAGTTGCCGCGCAGCATCGGCCCCGCCGGCACGACGATGGCCGGGATGTCCATGCTGATGGCGCCCATCAGCATGCCGGGGATGTTCTTGTCGCAACCGCCCAGCAGCACCGCGGCGTCGATCGGATTGGAACGCAACAGCTCCTCGGTCTCCATGGCGAGGAAGTTGCGGTACATCATCGTCGTGGGCTTCATCAGCACTTCGCCCAGCGACATCGCCGGCATCTCGATCGGGAAGCCACCGGCCTGCCAGATGCCGCGCTTGATCTCCTCGGCGCGCTGCCGCAGGTGGAAGTGGCAGGAATTGGCTTCCGACCAGGTGTTGACGATGCCGATCACCGGCTTGCCCGCCCAGTCCTCGGTGGCGAACCCCATCTGCTTGGTGCGCGAGCGGTGGCCGAAGGCGCGCACGTCGTCGACGCCGTACCAGCGATGGCTGCGGAATTCCTCGGCGGTCTTGCGGCGGGTGGTCATCGGTCAGCGTCCTTCGATCAGTGCGAGATAGTTTTCCAGCGCCTCGGCAAGACGCGTGCGGGCAAAGCCGTGCCATGGCGATGGATCGCCATCGGCCTGCGCCCGTTCGAGCGCGTCGAGATAGTCGGGGCGGTGCTCGGTTCGGATCGGCACCGGTGGATAGCCGGCCCTGGCGAGCAGCAGGTTCATCAGCAGCCGGGCGGTGCGGCCGTTGCCGTCGGCGAAAGGATGGATCGACACCAGCCGCAGATGCGCCTCGAAGGCGGTGTCGATGTCGGCCGGTGCGTTCGCCAGCCAGCGCGCGAAGCCGGCCATCAGGCCAGGCAGTTCGACGGCGGCGGGAAAGCGCGACCGGGAACCGGCCACCAGACGTGGCAGGTTCGCGTAGATTCCCGCGTGTCCGGGCGCCGAGCGCGCCATGACGAGGCGATGGATGTTGCGCAGGTCGATCTCGCGGATCGCCTCCGCTCGGGAGGCCAGCGCGCGCACGAGGGTCAGGGCGTCGCGATGGTCGACGACCTCCAGATGATCTTTGAGCGGCTTGCCGCGTACCGTAACACCCTTCTCGAGCACCAGCGCGGTCTCCTGGCGCGTCAGCGTATTGCCTTCGAGGGCCGTCGAGGTGTGCGTCAGCTCGACGTCGAACCAGGCGTCCAGACGCGCCAGATCGGCCGGCGCCAGTGGCCGGCGGGCGTCGAGCCGGGCTTTCAGCGCGGCGATACGGAGGTCGGTCGTGTCGGTCATCGGTCGGCCGGCATCGTAGGCGCTCGCAAGCGAGGGTTCAAACGCGCGTCCCCAGGGCAATCGGGCGAAGGCGACCCCTGGTATCGACGCCGCGCTTGGGTCAGCCCGAGCCTCGCCGAGGTCGCACCGTCCGGGCGCGCGCCACTCCGGTGGCGCAGCTTCACCGCCGCGCGGCCGTCGCGGACGCTCGCCATGACCGCCACTGGAGTGGCGCGCTCCCGGAAGACGTCTGTCGACCCGGAATGGGCTCCATCCGGGCGGCGGCGTGGTGCAGGCGAATCGCCATGGCATCCGGGGTGCTCTCGCGACGGATTCGAATCGAGAGCATGGTTCACCCGACTGCCCTGACGCGCGTACGCCGACCCGCTGATTCCGGCCGGCGGACGCACCATACTGGCCCGCCGATCCGGAGGACCGCCCATGAAAATCGCTTGCCGCGAGCTGACCCCGGCCCTGTGGCCCGACCTCGAAACGCTGTTCGGGCCGCGCGGCGCGGTTGGTGGTTGCTGGTACATGCACTGGCGCCATCCCAAGGGCGAAAAATGGGCCGACGCGAAGGGCGCGGTCAACCGCGGCCGCTTCGAGGCGCTGGTGTGCGGCGGTCACGCGCACGGCGCGCTCGCCTACGTCGACGGTGTCCCGGTCGGCTGGGCCTCGTTCGATCGCCGGCCCGACTACGACCGCCTGAACCGGGCGCCGAGTTTCGCCTGCGTCGACGCCGAAGCCGTGTGGTCGATCCCGTGTTTCTTTATCGCCAGCGGCGTTCGCGGCAAGGGCGTTGCCTCGGCGTTGCTGGCCTTCGCGATCGCGGCCATGAGGGCGCGCGGCGCAACCATCGTCGAGGGCTATCCGGTCAAGCCCGCGAAAGACGGCAAGCCCTCGCCCGCCGCCTTCGCGTGGACCGGCACGGTGTCGCTGTTCGAGAAGCACGGCTTCGTGGCCGTCGGCAAACGCGACGGCGGCAAGCAGCGCATGCGACTGGCGCCGCGCTGACCCTCAACGCTGGAGGATGTCGATGATCTCGCGCAGCTGGGTGCGGGCGCGCAGCAGGTAGAAGCCCTGCGAGGCGAGATGGCTGGGCAGGAACTGCGAATCGGGCCGGCCGTTGATCACGACCCAGGGCTGCATGGTAGCGGCGGTGCGGAAGGTGTCGATCATGCGTTGCCACGGCTGGGTCACGCCACGCTCCTGGAGCAGCGCCTGGAAATCGGCCGTGATCGCCTTCAGCATGATGTAGTAGGCGTAGAGCTCGCCCTTGTTGGCGTAGAAGATGTTGTCGGCGTGCCAGTCGATCAGCGCGCCGCCATGGCCGGTGAGATGCTGGTCGATCTGGGCCGACGCGGCGCCGATGTCGTTGGCCATGCGTTGCAACAGGGCCTGGAGCGTGTCGGATCGGCGCTCGAACATCGCCTGTCCGGCGCCCACCCGCTTGTTGTAGGCGACCAGCGAATCGCGGCCGGCGCGGTACTGTTTCGACGACGGCGTCGTGGGCAGCCACGAGACGCTGGATTCGATGAACCAGACGTTGGGCGCGGCGTTGAGCCGGCTGGCGGCGGCGTCGAGATCCTTGTCGAGCACGCTGGAGGCCCGGGTGCGGCCGAGCTGGTCGCGCAACTCGACGGTCACGCGCGCGCTCGCCTTGACGATGCCAGTCTGGAAGTTCGGCATGTTGTCGAGCAGCC
Source organism: Caenispirillum bisanense (assembly GCA_945878895.1). Classification (GTDB taxonomy): domain Bacteria; phylum Pseudomonadota; class Alphaproteobacteria; order Reyranellales; family Reyranellaceae; genus CAMDVZ01. The sequence continues at coordinate 5,681 of CAMDVZ010000140.1, forward strand.
CCGAGGGCAGGAACCATGGATGCATTGGCGTCCACGAATGGTCGTCGACCTCGCGCGTGATCAGGGCGGCGATGGCGGCGACCAGCTGGCTCTCGCCCGGCGCAACGCCGCGGGGCGCGAAGTCGGCCTCGTCGCTGATCTGGTGGATCCACAGCGCCCCGCCGACGAAATAGACCACCGGCAGCGACACGAACGCCAGCAACGCCCATCCCCAGCGGCTGCGCGGCATGCGCACGGCCAGCACCGACGGACGCGACCGCCATGGCCGCCACGCCAGCACCCGGCGCCAGAGGCTGGTCGGCGCCGACGGCGGTGGACGGTTCGGTTCCGGATCGAAACTCACGATGGTCACTCCCCCGGCCAGCATGGAAACGCGCCGTCCGCGACGCATGGCACCGTTACCGTGGCGGCCCGACGGAAATATGGTGTGTCCCGCGACGTTGCGCCATGATCCGCGTCGCTGAATTTCGAGGGGAGATTTCGTCCGATGGCGCTCGATCCGATCGTCCGCAAATTGCTCGATGCCGCGGCCGCCGCCGGCCGGCCGGCGCTGAACTCGCTGCCGCCCGTCGAGGCGCGCCGGTTCATGCGCGAAACCAGGCCCGCGACCGAAGGCCCGAAGCTCGACACCGTCGGCCATGTCGACCGCACCATCCCCGGCCCGGCCGGGGCGATTCCGGTCCGCGTCTACCGGCCGAACAGCGCCAATCCCGCCGCAAAGTTGCCGGTACTGGTCTATCTGCACGGCGGCGGCTGGGTGATCGGCGACATCGAGACCCATCACACGCTGTGTCAGCGCCTCAGCGAGTCCGGTGGTCTCCTCGTGGTGTCGGTCGACTACCGGCTGGCGCCCGAGCACAAGTTCCCGGCCTGCGTCGAGGACAGCTGGGCGGCGACCGAATGGGTGGCGGCGAATGCGGCCGAAATCGGCGGCGACGGCACCAGGCTGGCGGTCGGTGGCGACAGCGCCGGCGGCAATCTGGCGGCCGTGGTGGCGCTGATGGCGCGCGACAAGGGCGCGCCGAAGCTCGGCTTCCAGCTGCTGATCTATCCCGCCGTCGACGCGCTGGCCGACACCGGCTCGATGGCGAAAAACGCCGATGGCTATCTGCTCACCCGCGTCGCGATGGAATGGTTCTACGACCTGTACCAGTGCACCCGCGCCGACCGCACCGACTGGCGCTTCTCGCCGCTGCGCGCCGCCACTTTGGCCGGCGTCTGTCCCGCGATGGTGATCACGGCAGGCTTCGATCCGCTGCGCGACGAGGGCCGCGCCTACGCCGAGCGCCTGGCGCACGACGGCGTCGTCGTCGAGGCGGTCGATTATTCCAGCATGATCCACGGCTTCTTCGGCATGCCGGGGCCGCTGTCGCAGTCGCGGCGCGGCATCGTGGCGGCGGCGCAGGCCACCCGCGACGCGCTGGCCGGCTGAGACGGAGACCCCCGATGTCGCTCGATCCCGAGGTCAAACGCCTGCTCGACATGGCCGCGGCGATGAACCCGCCGGCGTGGGAAACCATCGGGCCCGTCGAGGCCCGCAAGGCGTTCCTGAAGTCGCGCGCCGCGGCCGGCGGCAAGCGACCCGACGGCGTCGCGTCGAGCGATCGCGCGATCCCCGGACCGGCCGGACCGATCCCGGTGCGGCTCTATCGCCCGACGTCGGCGCCGGCCGACGCGAAGCTACCGGCGCTGATCTACATCCATGGCGGTGGCTGGGTGATCGGCGATCTCGACAGCCACGACGTCACGGCGGCGCGGCTGTGCGCCTTCGCGGGCGTCGCGGTGATGTCGGTCGACTACCGGCTGGCGCCCGAACATCCCTTCCCCGCCGGCTTCGACGATACGGTTGCCGCCCTGCGCTGGCTGGCGAACAACGGTGCCGACGTGGGCATCGACGGCACCCGGCTGGCGATCGGCGGCGACAGCGCCGGCGCCAACATCGCCGCCGCCGCCGCCATCCAGGCCCGCGACGACGGCCTGTCGGCGCTCAAATTCCAGCTGCTGACCTATCCGGTGTGCGACGCTGTCACGACCACCGGTTCCTACGCCCGCTTCGCAGATGGTTATGGCCTGACCCGCGCCAACATGACGTGGTTCATCGACTGCTACCTGCCCGACAAGGTCGACCGGGTCGACTGGCGGGCGGCACCCCTGCGGGCCGCCTCGCTAGCGGGCGTCTGCGATGCCTTCGTGCTGACCTGCGGCTTCGACCCGCTGCGCGACGAGGGCCGCGCCTACGCCGCCCGCCTGCAGGCCGAGGGCGTGCGGGTCGATTTCTGCGAGTTCGGCGGCGTCAATCACGGCTTCTTCGGCAGCTACGCCCTGCTGCACGCCGCCCGCCGCGGCGTCGCGACCGCCGCACTCGCTCTCAAGGAAGCCCTGGTCGACCGCCGCGGCTGAACGGTTTTCGAGGCCGGGGAAAGGAGCGGCGGCATTTCGTGTCTCGTCAGCTTTCGCCAACGCATGGATCGCGTTAGCTGGCGCCTTCGGCTTCGCGCCGAATGTCGTCGAGTCTGCGTCCTTGATACGACCACTCCCAGGGACCCGAAACCGAGGGCCATCCGATTCCCATCGAGCGCACGGCCTTAAGTGCGGCGTCGGACAACGACGTCACCTCTCCATTGAAGACAACCTTGTTTTCCGCATCGTGACTCCGGCAAGTGATCGACGGATCGCGCGCGAGTTGGAGCTCGGTGTCCGGAGGAATCCCGATCGTCTCGAAGCGGAAGCGTGATCGGCGCCTCGCCGTTTCAACCTCCGACTTGACTTCCGGCGTTTCGAATATCTCGTCGCCCAAATGGACTTCGCGAACACAGGCCAGGAGCAAAGCCGCCTTCACGCGGTCCGGCGATATCCTGAAAAACTCGCGGTTCTTGCTGACTCGATGATCTCCGAATGCTTCGTGCAATTGGGCTTCGACGAACTGCCCGTTCGTGACTTCGCAAGCGAAATGGAGCTCGAACGGCAAGGGAACACCGGTCGTCCACAGTTGCCGTATGCGCTGGGCGAGATCGGCGTTTGTATGGCCAACCTTCACCAGTCCCGGCATCGTCTCGTTGATCAGGATGTAGACTACGTTGGGCATCAACTTGCATCCGTTCCGGTCTCGACACTCGCGATCTTGGTCTTCACGCCTCGCGAACACAATCTGGCGATCGACGCTCTTGACAAATCGACCTCCATCGATATATCGATCATCATCGATTGATGGATGCGCCCATGCCGACCGACCACGACATCGATCTCGTCTTCCGCGCCCTGGCCGATCCGGTGCGGCGGCGGATCGTCGAGCTGTTGCGCACCCGGGGTGCGGGCTGCTGCGGCAGCGGCGGCGAGATTTGCGGCTGCGACCTCGAGACGCCGCTCGGTCTTGCCCAGGCGACCATCAGCCATCACATGAAATGCCTGTGTCTGGCCGAGCTGGTGAGCGCAGAAAAGCGCGGCCGCTGGGTCTACTACCGGCTGAACGCCGCGATGTTCGAACGCGCGCGTGGCTGGCTGGGCGGTTTCGTCGACATGCCCGGCGCCACCGACGACGCCCCGACGATGCCCGCCGCTCTCGCCAACGCCGCCACCCACGCGCGGCGCTGATTTTTTCCGACTCCCCGGTGCCCGACGCTTCGGTGCCCGACCCTTCGATGCCCGATTTCCCGATGGAGGCCGACATGGACGGACTGGTTTCGCTCGACAGGCGCGGCAAGGATTGGCCGGTGGCGGTGATTGGCGCCGGTCCCGTGGGGCTGGCGGCGGCGGCGCATCTTCTGGCGCGCGGCCTGACGCCCGTCGTGCTCGAGGCATCCGGCGACGTCGGCGCCAGCTTCCGCGATTATGCCCACGTGCGGCTGTTCTCGCCGTGGCGCTACAACATCGACGGCGCGGCGCGCGCCCTGCTCGAACGCCGGGGCTGGACCGCGCCCGACCCGGCGGGCTTGCCGACCGGTGGCGAGGTCCATGCCGACTACCTGAAACCGCTGGCCGCGACGCCGGAGATCGCCGCGGTGTTGCGTCTGGAGCATCGCGTGATCGCCATCGCGCGAGCCGGCTTCGACAAGGTCAAGACCGTCGGTCGCGACGCCGCGCCCTTCGCGCTGCGGGTCGAACGGGCCGACGGCGCCGTGGAGGAGATTCTCGCGTCCGCCGTGATCGATGCGTCGGGCACCTGGTCGCAACCCAACCCGCTGGGCGCCGACGGGTTGCCCGCCCTCGGCGAGGCCGAACACGCCGCCCGCATCCGCCGTGGCATTCCCGACGCACTGGGCAGCGAGCGCGCCCGCTACGCCGGCAAACGCGTGCTGGTGGTCGGCGCTGGCCATTCCGCCGCCAACGCGCTGATCGACCTCGCGGCGCTGGCGACCGACGCACCGGGCACCCGCATCGTCTGGGCGATCCGGGGCGAGGGCGACGTCGCGCGCCTCTATGGCGGCGGCGAGGCCGACGCGCTGGCGGCGCGCGGCGCGCTGGGCTCGGGCCTGCGCCGGCTGGCCGAGAGCGGCGGCCTCGAATTGCGCACGGGCTTCAAGCTGGCCACCATCCGGCGCGGCCTCGACGGGCTCGACGTGCATGGCCACGACGGCACGAAGATCGCCGGTATCGACGAGATCGTCTGCGCCACCGGCCAGCGTCCGAACCTCGACATCGCGCGCGAACTGCGGCTGCGGCTCGATCCGGCGCTGGAATGCGCCGAGGCGCTGGGACCGTTGATCGATCCCAACCTGCACAGCTGCGGCACCGTGCGGCCGCACGGCGCGCGCGAGCTGGCGCACCCCGAAACCGGCTTCTTCGTCGCGGGCGTC